>CAZGYK010000065.1:1897-3712 GCA_964530485.1 uncultured Oscillospiraceae bacterium | reverse complement strand
ATAGAAGACTTCAACGGTATCTCCCTGAGCTGCTCCGGAAACCGTAGCGTTATCAAGTTTCTTCGCCGTTCCGTCGTAGGTGAACGCGTCATCGTTGATCTTGCTGACAAGCGTGAGGTCTAGTCCGCTCTTAAGCGGTTTGATTGTCAGGCTTCCGTCAACGATTGTGATATCGTAGTTCGATGTTACATTATTCGATCCGTTATCATTGATCGTGAACGATACCAGCGTCGAACCTGTGTCATCACCATATGCGTAGGCCTTGCTTACGAGGTTGGACGGGTCGCCAAATCCGCTTGCGTTGACAACGGTTGGTGTATACGCGTGGTTCCACTTAGTTACCAGCGATCCAGATGTAATCGAAGTTCCAAGATCCTTAGTAACAAGCGAGTTATCCTGGGAATTAAAGACCGATTCGTTCGCGATTGTAATTGTAATCGGGCGTTTTGTGATCTGGAAATCTTCGGTTAGGTAAGTGATACTGTAGTTCGGGTTAAGAGCGGCAATCGCGGCTTTATTCGGATCAACAGATCCAGCGATTGTCAGCGCGTATCCGTTTACAACTTCTCCGGCAGCGCGGGTTACCTTAAGCGCTCCGTTTGTGTCCGTTCCGATTGTCCAGTTAAGCTGTACGCCGTTTGCCGGTTTCGGAGAAACGGTTGCGCTAAATGTCGGATCAACTTCGCCGTAGACTTTCGTAAATCCAGTGGCAGATACGGTGATCGGCGCCGGGTTGATCTTAAGCGTCGCGGGTACCCAGGCGGACGGCTGATGTCCGGGGGCGGTTGCGCGCGCGTAGATTGTGTACGTAGCAACATCTGTGTACGCCGGAATTCCGTTATAAACCGTCAATCCATCAATGCTGTACTGTACCGTCGTTCTAGCAACGCCGCCTGTCGCGGTTGCTGTGAGACTGTGTGCGTTGCCGTCGTAAGTTACTTCGTCATTCGAGATATTTACGCCGATTTCGCCAGTCTTAAGCTTAATCGTAAAGCTGCCGTCGACAATTGTGATTGTGTAGTTGCTTGTTACCGAGATAGAATGCCCGTCAAGGATAACGAATGTTACCGGAACGTCGGCGGTGCTATTGCCGTAGGTATAGGTTGTATCCGCGTTCGGATTTCCGGTCTGAGTCGCGACTACCGGGCTCGGGGTAAGAACATGTCCGGCTCCGAGATCATTTCCGGTTCCGAGCGGGTTGACCGTTACGAGGAGGTTCTCTGTGATCGGAGAACCCGTATAGGTCGCTTCCGCGTTACCGATCTGAACGGTAATCGGACGAGCGTTAATAGCAATGAATCCGTCATTAACATTAACGATGTATTTGTGGGTTACGTCGGTTGTTCCGTCCCAGATCGAGACGTTACTACTGCTCAAGGCCATTGGAGTCAGGGCTGTAACATTTGTTGCGCTAACACTAAGGTCAGAGCCGAATACGTACGTGCTATCCTGAGAATTCCAGGCTGCAACCGAATTGCCATATTTAACTGTAAGTCCGGAAGGAAGTCCGCTTACAGATGCGCCGGTTACGGTTTTCTCAGTTCCGTCATAGACAAATGTTTCATTGTTCCCCTTAAGGGAGATTCTGGACATTGCTACGATATCAAGGGTTCCTGATACATAGGAGATATTGTAGTTGTTCGTTACTGTAGCCGGTCCGTTCTTAACGGCAACATCCGCTATCTGGTTATCTCCGGTCGCCTTGCCGTAATTGTAGCTTCCTACCGCTGTGTGATTTTTCGTCGTAATGCTTGTCGGAGAAAGGGTATCTGTTCCAACAAGACCCGCGGCTGTAAGAGAAAGCGTTTCGGTTAC
>CAZGYK010000065.1:0-1887 GCA_964530485.1 uncultured Oscillospiraceae bacterium | reverse complement strand
CGTCAACATAGACAGTCTTGCTTCCAACCGTAACTACAAGATCCTTCGCTGTGATGGAGAATGTACCGGTTCCAAACGTAATCCTATAGTTCGGGTTGTTGGTAGCAATTTCGGCTGCACCTTTTCCGAGGAAATTCATCGCATAATCGCCTACGTTTTCGCCGACAGTACGGGCAATCGCCAACGCGTTTGTACCGTTGGACAATGTCCAAACGAGATCAGCGCCCGCCGCAGGTTTATCCGAAACTGCGTATATTGTAAGAGGTACCGGGTCGGCTTCGCCGTAGACCTTCGAGGCATCAACCATTGTTACAGAGATAGGAGCCTTGTCAATAAAGAGGGTTGCGCTGCCTTCCGCCGGGCTATAACCTTCGGCTGTTGCGCGTACCTTAATGAGATAGCTTCCTGCTTCTGTAAACTCAGGCATCGCGCCCCAGGCGCCGCCGCTGTATTGATACTGATAAGTTACCGCCGGCGGGTTGGCCGGGTTGCCCGAGAACGACGATGTTGCATCGTTCAGCTTTTTGTTTGTTCCGTCGTAGACGGTGGTCAGATCATTAAGGGAAACATTAAGTCCGCTGTTAAGCGCCTTGATTTCAAATGTTCCGTTAATGACTGTCACGCTATAGTTTCCAAGAACAGAGTTTCCGTTCGATTTGATGTCAAATGAAACATCAATCGCGCCGGCGCCCTTGCCGTAGGTATAGGTTCCAACTGCGCTCTGCGAAGCAGTAACCGTACTTGGGCTGAGAACCTGTCCAGTGACGATCGACCCTGCGGTCACAACAACAGTGAGGTTTTTGGTGATTGTGTTGCCGTTGTCATACCATGCCCAGTCGTTTCCGATGGTAACGGTAATATTGCGTTTAAAAACCTGCGCCCGACCGTCAACGACCGTGATGTTGTACTGTTCCGTAACGTCGACCAAATCGTTGTCAAAGATTTTGATCTTTGATTTGTCAAGTCCCATCAAAACAGTTCCGTCGCTGACGTTTGTCGCGGTTGCGGAGCCAAGAATCGAAAAGTCGTCGTAATAGACATCATCATAAAAGAAGTAATGCTTATTCTTCAAAGTGCCTGTAAGCACGGATCCTCTAACGGTATGCGAAGTTCCGTCATAATCGACGGCGAGGGTGTTACCGGTAATGGTCAGGTCTGTCAACGCTAAAATTTCGAACTTGCCGTTGATAACCTGAATGTCGTAGTTGCTCGACATGTCACTCGCTGGCGATCCATTATCAAGAATCTTAACGCCGCTGTAGGTTGTCGTGTAAGCGCCAACAACCGTCTTGGTAATAGAGTAGGAGCTCGGGTCAACAACGTGGTTTCCGATATTATTGTTGCCTTCCGGAGTTGTAATTCCGGCAAGCGCCAAGTCAAGTGTTGTCGCAATCCTTATCGGAATGATCCTCGATATCGGATTTCCGGTATAGTATGCCGAATCGCTTCCAACCTGAACATAGACTTTTTGCTTACCAATATTAAGAACACCGTCTGTTGCTGAGATTGTATACTGGTCAGTCACGACATTGTTGGAGCCGTCTTTAATAACGACTGTCGCGTTGCTGATTCCCATATTGTAGGATCCAACGATCGTGCCCTTCGCAGTAAGGGTAGAAATCTCAACGCCATTTACGTAAGCTGTATGTCCAGCTTTGAGGCCAGTTACTGTCGCACCGGACACTGACTGTTCAGCTCTATTGTAAACAGTATTCAAGCTGTTGCCGACGATCGAAAGAGAAGTCTTCGGCGCAAAGTATGCGGTGAAGTTGAGATTCTTATTGATTGCGTAGTCCGCCGCCGGGAGTCCGTTGCCTTGGCTATCCTGCCATCCAACAAAATAGTAACCAGGATTCGGAATCGGGGTCGGAACTGTGATCGTACTCC
>CAZGYK010000064.1:0-8290 GCA_964530485.1 uncultured Oscillospiraceae bacterium | reverse complement strand
CACCTTGGATATGATAAAAGCAAGCGCAACCCCAACAAGAATTCCAATCACTCCGCCGATACTCGTAAGGACCGAAGCTTCGGTTAAAAACTGAATCATAATCCGCTTTTTCGGCGCACCAACCGCTTTTTTTAATCCAATCTCGCGGGTACGTTCCGTCACCGAGACCAACATGATGTTCATAACGCCAATTCCGCCAACGAGAAGAGAAATTCCTGCGATCCAGTTCAGCATGGTGTTGGTAGCGGCGGAAAGATCCTGGAGCTTCTTAGCCTGCTCCAAGAGGTCGTCGCTTTTATAGCGGATCGCACCTTCGGCAGACGCATTTGGAATTCTGGCATTGAGCAGATCTTCGGTCTTTTTTCCTACCGATGTCATTAAGTCCGTGTTTTTCGCGCGAAGGATTACGCCCTGCTGTTCATCGAACGCGCTTACGATAGGCCAGCTCGCGATCGGCACAAACACCATTCCGCTGGTGTTGTCTGCATACATGTAATAATCATCAATTGAATTGATAACCGGTTCAAATTTATTGATATCTTCGGCTACACCAACAACGACAAATGGTTCCCCAGATATCTCAACCGTTCTTCCAATCGGAGATTCTCCCTCAAAGAGCGTTTTGGAAGCTTTATTATCGAGAACGGCAACTTTTTTATAGTCCTGAAAATCTTTTTCCAGAAAGCCGCGTCCATTTTTGATGCGCATTCCCGTAACGGAAAAATAGTTCTCTTCAATTCCAACTAGTTTCGCCCCGGAAAGATTGAGGTTCCCGCGGAAAATACTGTCGGCATAGTTCCGGATATTAAAGAGAGTCGCGTCGGCAACTTCGCCCTGTTTGAGGATGGCTTCTCTCGTATCCTCATCGACAACCGGGATATCGATTGGAGCGCCCATATACTGAAATTCGTATGGCCAATCCCCCTGGTACAGCTGAACCGTAACCGTATTATTTCCTGAACCAATCAGGTTATTCTTAATCTGCTCGTTTGTTCCTTTGATTGTTGAGACGATTGCGATAATCGACGCGATACCAATGATAATACCGAGCATCGTCAAAAAAGATCTCAGCTTATGTGTGATTATTCCCTGAAAAGAGAGGCGTATATTTTCTAACATTCCTTCAATCCTCCCTATCCGTAGATGCCGCCTTCGGCGATTACCGTCGGCGCACCTTCTTTTGCTAGTTTCCCATATGGAAATGCGATATGGTCCTCTTCCGTAATCCCCGATTTGATTTCGGTAGCGTACCCGTAATTTGACTTTCCGGTAACAACAAATTGCTTTATCAGTTTCCCTTCTTCATCCGTTTTCATTACATAACTTGAGCCGTTCTCTTCACGGATAAATGCGTTCGGAAGATAAAGCACATCCGGGTTTGGTTGCATCGAATCGCCTCCGGAAATACTGATCTCAACCCAGTCTCCCACGGTTAGAACTTCATCGGTCTCGATCATTGCTACAAAGACGTAATAGGAGGTCAGCGGGTTCTCCATTCCCATCGTTCCGCTCGGATAGCGCGCCGGGAAATCATAGATTTCGGTAATCTCTGCGGTATAAGTTGAACCTGTTTGCCAGGACGAAACCGTAACCATCTGGCCTATCGAGATCTTGTCCAGGTTGAGTTCTCCTATATTTCCCTCAACACGATATCCTTTTCCGCTTTGTACAACAATCAGCGGCTTTCCGGCTTCAATCTCATCAGGATTGTTGACTTCGGCTACAACCCCGTCTATCTGGCTCTTGATTGTTCCGTCTCCAAGACCGGCATTCGCCGTCTCCAAGTCCAGGTTCTTCTGTTTTAACTCTGTACGATAATTTGCAAGTTCAAGTTCTTTGTCGTTGATCATTTTATCGATCTCAGCCTGGGAATAATGCGGCCCGCCTATATAGTCGACCGTCGATGCCAACTGTTCGAATTTGCCATACTTCTGGTTCACGGATGCCGATATCGACTGGTCATCATTGACCTCTATGCCGGATGAGAGGTTCCATCCATTCGGCAATGTCGCCGGGTCAAATCCATTGAAAGTCTCACCATCCACAGTCCATCTGAACATCAGTACATCGTTTCCATAAAAGACGCGAAATTCTACGTATTTTATTTCGATAGGATCTCCATTCTGAGGGTCATGATAGAGGCTCGCTAAATAATCCGCATTGATCGCAGTTCCGTAATCAACATGGAATATCATGCGCTTATTTTTGGCCGTTCCGTCTCCGGAGATCTTAAAAAAGTCTGCGGTAGCCGCAGTTAGCTCATCTTCATCTCTGATCGGTCTTTCGGGGGACGGCGGTGGAGGCGGGGGGGACGACGCAACCAATGCTTTCGCCGCGTCGAGTTCCCTTCCGGCTTTAGCGATCTTGTTGTTCAGAATATCAATATTGATCCGGATCGTTTTGATATTTAGGTTTTCTATCGTTGTATCGTACGTCAGTAATGTATCTCCGACGGACACCCTGTCTCCGGCCGATACCGCAATCTCGGAAATAAGCATCTCATTATTTGGGATCACATTTTGAATATTACCCGCCATAACATTCCCGTAGCTCCCAAGCTGGTCGCCCCAGGCAAACTCACGTATACGGGACACCGGATAAACTTCAACTTCCTTTTGGTTCAGTTTTGGCAGAAGATAAATAGCGCCAAAAGCCAATGCAGCAACAAGGAGCAGAGAGATGGCGGCTATGACGATTTTTTTCGTTTTGCTCATAGTCCCACTCCTTCCAGCGACGTTTCAAACTGCCCGTCCCGGATGACAAGCATCCTTTTCGCTCGAGCTGCTACTTCCCGTTCATGGGTAATCATTAGGATTGTTGCCCCCTCTGCGTTGAGGGAATCAAAAATCTCCATGACCTGTTCGCCCGACTTTGTATCTAGCGCTCCTGTCGGCTCGTCGGCAAGAATGATCCGCGGGTTATTGACGATAGCGCGAGCTATTGCAACCCGCTGCTTTTGACCGCCCGACAGCTGGGTAGGATTAAAATCGATCCTATCCTCCAAGCCAACACGGCAAAGCGCTTCCCGCGCGATATCTCTTCTCTCGGATCGGCTGATTTTCTTTGAATAGAGCAACGGCAGTTCTACGTTTTCAACTGCCGTCTGGCGGGGCATCAGATTGAAGCTTTGGAAAACAAATCCTATGCTGCTGTTGCGAATATCTGAAAGATGTTTATCGTCAAGATCGAGAACGCTCTTCCCATTGAGAAAGTAGGTTCCCGATGTCGGTTCGTCAAGACAGCCGATAACATTCATGAGCGTTGATTTTCCGGAACCGGACGGCCCCATAATCGCGAGATATTCGCCTTCCTCAACGTCTAGCGAAATATTCTTTAGCGCTGGAACATGAATGTCTCCCTGCAGGTATGTCTTATAAATATTTTTAAGTTCAACGATCATCCCTGGTCACCGTCTTTCCCAACGATCACCTTGCCATCAACTGCCGGGAAATCTCCATTTATCTCGACGTCTTCCCCAACAACTACGCCTTCGTTCCCCGGCTCAATGATTCCAGGCTCCATAACTCCCGGTTCCATAACCCCGGGTTCCATACCGTTCATATCCGGAGGAACAAACTCTTTTGTCGTCGGTTGTCCGGTGGAAATTGTTGGATCCGGATAAGCAATATAGTCGCCTAGTTCCAAGCCCTCAACAACTTCATATGAATCCATCTGCTCATCATATTCGCCAAGGGTCAAGCGACGTTTTTCAATTTTATCTTTTCCGTTATCTGCCCAAACGAACGGATCCGTTTCCAGGTCATTGATATAAAAGCTAGAAAGCCAGATACCGCTTTTTGCTGCGCCCTGTCCCAAGTCCATCTCAAGGGTCACGTGCTGTCCGATCATCAATCCAAGGATCGAGTCCAGTTCAACATAGAATGAGTATTTCGTGGCGGTATTTCCACCATCGCCACCCATTCCGCCGTAGTACACCATTCCGCCCTTGTTTTTGTCATCCTGCGTCTGGTTTGTGTCTATCGACGTAATTGAACCGCTCCAAACCTGTTCTTCGTTGATACGCGAACGAATAATAACTCTCATACCCGGTGAAAGCGAATAGACGTTTAATTCGCTTACCGTGCCCTTTATCAAAAAGTCTCCGCCCTTCATAATAACCATAAACGGCAACGCATTCCCAGAGTAGGGATCCATAGCGTCTGGGTCATTGATCGATTGAACCGAACCCTGAAGTTTCGCTGTGACTACAGAATTTTCCAAACTTTTCTTGAGTTGTTCAAGTTCGACCTGTTTCGTTTTGATACTATATTCCGTCTGTGAAATAGATGCCAATTGGCTTTGAATCTGCAATGTATAATCAATCTGATTTTCAGGTGCCGCCGAAGCTTTTTCCTGTTCGAGCACCTTTATTTCTGCATAACTGCTGTTAATGCTGTTACGGTATCCCTCAATCTCAATACCGGCCTGACGTATCTTTCGCTCAATTTCATCGGTCTTGTAGGAAAACAGTTCAGTCCCAACACTTACGGTATCACCGATCTCGACAAATACCTCATCTACTTCGCGTCCCTGTTCGATCTTAATGTCCTGCGTCTCTTGAGATTCTACGACACCAGCAAAACGGTTATCAGACGCTAAAAGGTTATTCCCTGTAATCTCGGCAACCGACATCACAAATACCTTAGGCCCGCTCGTACCGCTTGGCATTAAAAATAGATATCCCAAAATTGCTGCTACTAGTATCACAGCAACTGCGGATATCCAAATCACTCTAGTCTTTTTTTTCTTTTTTTTCTTTGTTTCGATCAAAGCACTTTCGTCAGCAATCATCTCAGTCACGTTATTTTCTTCCATTGCATTCTCCCGTTATCAATAATCTTTGGGCAGCTACATTGATTCATCTTACGTTACAACAATATATTGTACCCGATTTTCCCTTATTTGGTATGAACAACACATAAATTCTATCTATTCTACCAAAAGCTTTCTAGATAATTCTATCTTTTTATCTTTCTTGCGCATAAAGAATATGTTTTCAGTTCCCTTTTAGTATGCTAATCTAATAGTAGTCTTTTTTATCAACTTTGTTGCAACTTTTATCATTTCTTTAGAAAATTGTAATGTTTTGCTACGTTTTCTAGTTCTACTATCAAATGATATTCGGAGGATGATTATGAAAAAGTCTATCTGCATTTTCCTTGCATTGATGTTTTTTTCGATATTTTTGCTCCCAATTTCCAGTTCAGCCGCAACGATCGAAGACAGGATATCTTTGATTTCTCCCGATACTTCATCTGTCACGATCCTCAATTCTAATGCGATTCCCGAAGAAGTACTTCCTGACGGAATTTCTTTTGATCCAAATACAACTACTCTTAGAATCGATCAGTTTCAAAGTGATCAAGCTCTCATTTTGAATAAAGTTGATGGGCTAAAAATCGAGCTGATCGGCGACGTTGTGCTAAGCGGTATGCTTGTTAATGAATCTAACGTAGAAATGATCGGTGACGGGAATTTATTGATAAAATCTTTGGAAATGAGCGAAAAACTCAACCTAAGTGTATCAGGCCTTAGAATTGATAACAGCGCTTTACAACTTAATACTCTCGGCACAATTGAAGTTTTAGGTTCCGACTGCAATTATTCTCGTCGAAAATCATCCGACGTTGGTTGCGATGTCGCTTATGGCGGATCACCAGCCGTAATGATATCCGGCTCTTTGCTTACGGTCAATACAAGCCTTTATGCCAGGGGAGGCGACGGTATCAGCGGCGGCCCGGACTTTGGTGGTTCTGGAATTAGTATTTCAGTCCGTTCCGATTACAAATATCATTCGGAACTGGTTATTCTATCAAAAGGTTCGGTTATCGCTGAAGGGGGCAAAAGTATAACTCGGCTATCAACTGGCGGTTCCGGAATTAATCTAAACGCAGTCTCCTATTCCATCTCGCGAATCAAAGAAAATAGCCCGAGAGCAATTCTTAGAGTTGAGCGCGGTGGAACCCTTACCACCATTCCCGGTTCCGGAAGAACAGAGATCATTAGAGAAGGTATCGCCTATCAAGGTTCTGGCATCGAGATGAGTGGAGGAGAAATCTATCTCGACGGCATGTTCAACTGTGAACGAACCGATTCCTACTCCGAAATTTGCGTAGCAAATGGTATCAACAGTTTTTACGGGGATTACTCCAACTGTCTCGTTCGTTTCTTAGGCGGGTCCAACCGATATTTTGGGGAATCCAACTTTGTACCAGTCGATTATTATGACAAACCACTCTACTGTGCACCTATTACTATGAACGGAATCGTCTATTGGGCTGAACTGAGAGATTACCACTTTAATCAAAAGAACTCTAATTTGTTTCAATACTATGGCTGTTACGGGGTATTCTCTGACGAAAACAGCAATCTTTACCTCTGGTTTCCAAAAAATACAATTCTAACCGAAATCCCAACAAGCTCCGGAGTCTTTCTTGGAAACTTAACTGTAGTTGAAAACCTTACCGAACCGGCAGTATTCACAGGACCAGACCTCGTTGTTATTGATCAAATCCAAACCGTTAATGGCGGAAAAGGAGAACAGTACGAAGCCGGTTCAATTGGAGGATACTCATTCTTTGACGGCCGCGTCAACTACAACTGGGTACATGTGCCTATGAGCGGGGGGAAGCCAATCCTGAATCTCAGCAACAGTATGTCTCTAGCACTTCGCGTTTTTCCAGACCCGGGAAGCTTCGTAAGCAAAATCACCAATACAGTCGGGGCCAAACAAGTTAATCGCCATTGGCTGGACATTGATCAAGTGTCCATTCCGGGGAATATTGGGTTCACTATCGAAAAATGCGATCTTTCATTTGATACTATTTCGATCGAATCCGGAACGATCAGTTGCTCTATTGAGGATCGAAACCTACAGGGAGCAAAACTCTATATTGATGGAGTTTTAATGCAAAAGGATACTCACTACTCAATTTCTGAAACTTCTCTAGGCGAGATCATGATCTACAACTCCGCTCATGAGCTTGCCGCCCCAGATGAGCACAATCTATTTGTTTCGGCCACCTCTCCTCGGCCCGGGCATCACTATACTTTAATACTAGAAGGCTCCGGCGATCAGGGCATCAGCGCCGCATCCTTCTTCGTCGATCAAGATGGTGCGATCTTTACAGAAAGTTTCCCCGAACCGGAATTGCCCGACAGATCATTGGATTACTACATGAATTATATTCCAGGAACAACGCGCTCGAATGGAGTTTGGGCATTTCTCACAGAAAGGCCCTATCTCATACTTATTATCATTTTAGCTGCTGTGTTCGTCTACTATCTGCTGCGCAAAAGAAAACAAAACAAGAACCGATAACTGTATACACCGAAACTGTTCAAGATATCGATGTCACTTTCGAAAGAGCGTACAAATTATCCTCGGCGAATGTGATATAATGGTTTCAAAAAACAGTCGAGGTGTTTATGAAAGAACTCAATTCCTATATTGAATCTCTTGGGATAAGCCTTTACGGCTATGCTGATCTTCGCTCGTTCGACCCCTCGCTTCACGCAAACTTACCCTATGGAATCGCGATCGGGATTGCAATCGACCCCGATATTGTCCGAAAGATACCAAACGGGCCTTTTATGGACTATGCCGAAGCTTATAAAACGATTACCGCAAGATTAGACGAGATCTGTGTCGACGTAGCGAATCAAATCAAGAAACTCGGCTATAACGCGATCCCCCAAGACCGGAAGTATGTCGATCAGCAGACAAGAATCTATCTTGGCAATCCTGTCGTAACAGAGGAGGATGCCATTCCGGGCAAAGCATTGATGCCCCACAAAACGGTTGTGGCTACTGCCGGTCTCGGCTGGATTACAAAGAGCGCTCTGGTAGCGACAAAAGAGTTTGGGAGCGCGATTCGGTTTACATCTATTTTAACCGATGCGCCTGTTGATGCCGTAGCTGCTGAATATCATTGCTTATGTGGTAATTGCCGCATTTGCGCTGACGCTTGTCCCGCTAAAGCAATTTACGGAAAGCTTTGGGAACCCGGCGTTGAACGAGAAGAGTTATTTGACTACGACGCCTGTGAGCGCGGCCACGACGAGCGCGCCGAAATATTAGGGATTAACCAAGGCGGAACCTGCGGCGTATGTATTGCCGTTTGTCCTCATACCAAACGTTATACCGACCAATCCATAAGTAAGTAAGATGGAGTCATCTATGTCTCTTGAACTAATTGGGCTTCTTATCTCGATTTTGGTAATCATCCCCTTTCTTCTTTTTCGAATCTATCCGCCGCTTATCGGTTATTCAAAAAAGAAGCAAAAGAAA
>CAZGYK010000063.1:3633-8487 GCA_964530485.1 uncultured Oscillospiraceae bacterium | reverse complement strand
CTCTCCGAACAGATTTTCTGTTACTTGACAGGAAGTACACCGGATGAATTCTCGTTTCCGAATCAGAAGGCTGCCCAACAGCATCGCTTTTGGGAGTTGTTACAGGAGGCATCCGAGGCGAAAGGCGCAGGTTCCCAAAAACTACATGTATTTGTTGACAGTATCGACAGCCTTGAAACAGCGTTTGGCGACAGCAACCATCTCGCTTTTTTGCCGGAGGTAATGCCAAAAGGCGTCAACTTTATTATGAGCGCCAAGCCCGGCTCATACGATTATTACGGCAAGATCCCGATCGAACCAATCGTTTTGAAGCCATTGGACTCCGGCGCGGCAGAAAAACTGGTCGATAACATCGCGGCGCATTTCGCGAAAGGACTTGAGCGCAACGTAGTAGGCGCTGCGTCCGGAAGAATTATTGAAGCTGGCGGACTTCCGATCTATGCGCGTATTCTCGGGGAATACCTCTGTCAGATGACCGGGGAGGATTACCGGACATTTACCGGAAATGCAGCGCATATTGAATGGATGCTGCATCAAACCGCGCAGATGCCTCTCAATGTTCCGGACGCGTATTCTCGTATTGTCGCGAGAGCGGAAAGCGCCTATGGAAAAGATCATACCGATCGCATTATTTCTTTGATAGCGATCAGCCGAAGCGGCGTTCCGAACCATCTTCTTCGTGCTGCTGCGGGAGAACAGCCTCATTTTGATGTTGCGGCTTTTGAGATCCGCGATTATCTCTTCGGCCATCTGCGCCAGGACACCGATCTGTCTTGGTGGGAGTTTGAACATCAGCAGCTACGGCTATATTGTTTGTCGCGGCTCTCTCCCGAAGAACAACTAGAACTGCATCGAAAGATGGTTCAGCTGCTGGACGAGTTCCCGGAGGAAGATGAATTTCGGAGACAAGAGTATCTCTATCATTGTCTTTCGGCAAACCTGCCGATTAACGCCGCGAAGTTTATTGCGAAGCTTCCGGTAGTACCAGACCGGCGTTTCGATGTGATCTCGGATCTTCTAATGCTCGATGAGCGGGCTGGCAACGGCTTTTTTGAAAGCGTCGTTTCTGCTGCTGTTGACAAGTCAAATGGGATGGAAGATTGTCAGAATCAGTTTTTTGCGAAGATATTTAGCGAAATCGGTGGACAGTTTAAAGCTCCGGCAGTTTCGTTTGCGTATCTTAAGACCGCTGTATCGGCAATATCGAAGGCAGCCGATACCTTTAAGTTTGTACCATCCTATGATAAGAGCAAGCGACTGATTTACCCGCTTCGGTTCTTGTTAGAAGGGCGTCAGGCGCAAGCCGAAAATGATTTAGACGCAGCGATAGATGCGTTCAAACGCTGCGGGGATCTCTTAGAGGCAATTGCAACAAATCAGACCTTGACGTTCGCTGAGGCCAGTATTTATATCGAGATCATTATGAATATTGGAGAGGCATATCACGATAAGGGCAACGCATATACTTCGAACGATTACTATGAAATGGCGCTAGCGGTAATCGACAGCGTTGAACAGAATAACCCCGGCGCTTTTACGAGCGACCGCGTCCGCATCGAAATTTTTCTGGCGCGTTCCGCTAAAGATAAGATGTTTGATGCTGAACCGGGCGGCGAAGAGCGGGAGCGATTGACCGCAGAAGCACGTCTCCACTACGAGCAGGCGATGCAGCTTTGCGATGCGATGATAGACGCGGGGGATTTATCCGAGAGAAGGACAAAACAGGTTATTCTAGAGGAGTATTCTTCGCTCCTTGATGGAGGCGGCGCGGCCGCTGATTCGGTGATGCAGGCTCTTGCGATTGCGAAGGAAGAGTATAGCAAAGACCCGGATAACCTCACGGCGGTTCTCGGCTACGCGAGCGCGCTTGAAACAGCGGCGAAAGCGCTAAAGGACAGAGACTATGCGGTTGAGGCGTTTGAAATACTCTTCGGGACAAACCAGCGGGTTCCAGGCCGGCCGAAGGTCCTAGGGAAGCTATATGCGATTGCCTGTGTGATTGCGGAGCTAAGAGAAGAAACGCAGGATTCTTCAGCAAACGCACTTCGGTATTGTTTGCGGGTCGTTGATGGCGTTGAATCCTATTACCAACAAACCGGGGATTTCGATACAGCAGCCCATATTCTTCTTTCTTCGGCGGAACTTGCCGAGGAAGCGGAAGAGGTTTCGTCCGAGGGAGAGCTCCGACAAATCGTTTTGCGTCTGCTCGACGCGGAAATCGAAAAGGCACCGGCAAACTTACAGGAAGTTCTTGCGATGCGGCTTCGTTATCTTTGGGACTGCGTCCTCTATTATGAGAATCGAAAAGGGGATTCGCCCGCCGCAAATGTACTGCTCTACCGGATGGAAGAATTACTTATGGATATGCTGGAGCGAAGAACGGCAAGGACTCTCTCGCTTCGGCTACAGGTTGCCCATAAGCTTCATGCCGTTGCGGTCATGTACTACATCAGCAATGCGGAGGATCATGCTTACGAGTTGTGGGAGCTTTCGGTAGAGTCGCTAAACGAAATAAATGATTTCTTTCCTGGAGAACCTGAGGTTGAAGAAGGACGGGAACAGGTCTTTACTGAAATATTGGACGCGTTGACGCGTTATGACGATCCAAAGCTTGGATATTGGCAAGCAAAGCTTAAATAAGTTTTTGAAACAAACAATATTTTATCGTAAGGAGAGGAAAGTATGGGATGGTTTTCTAAGCGCAAAGAGAAAAAACAGGCGGATACTGCGCCGGTTCAGACGGTCAACACTAAGAGCGAGTTTGTATACTTTTTCATGATCAGTTGTGTTCGCAAAGACGGGGCACTTCAAAAACCAGATGCTTCATTGAGTGCTGTGAAGAAAATGCTCTGTGAATCCATCGCCGGGAAGGACTTTCCAGAGGAGCGGTTTATCCTCATTTATCCGCAGGAAATTTCAGATGCGGGTGCATGGGGTAAAGATCCTACGCCGGAAGAATGTGCATTGACCGGAGCGGAACTCGAAAAGGTCGCTGACCGTTATGTGATCCCATATTTTAATATTGATCCGTCTCTTATTCAGAAACATACACTTGCAAAGAAAGTAACACCGTCGAAGACTCAGGTTATGTGTGAATTGCGAACCGACTGTGACATCCGCGAATTTGCCCCCGAAGGATCTGAACCGAGACTTGCGATCGGCCGGAAGATGGAAGTGCGTCCGGCGCAACCTGTAGTCAAGAAGACTGTAAAAGACCAGTATCTACTGGTGTTTTACGGATATCCGCGGGATATTCGTACCGCGCTTGATCCAAATCCAACCCGATTCCAGGGACTAAGTGACACTGAACTACGCGCCCGCATGGCCGAAACCGACGCAATGACAAAAGTTTTGTTTGATACAACGGCTTTAATGCGAAATCAGGTCGATGCAAACGTCGAAATGGGAATTCCAAAGGAAGCGGTTCGCGGGGTACCGGAGACGGACGAGTTTTACGCAAAGATTCCATGGCAGATGATGCAAGCAACCGGATTAAATCAGGATATGCGGTATCAAATTGCTGCGGGACCGCTGATGGAACATGCAACAGCATACCTGAAAACAAAAGGCTATACCGATCAGGAAATTACGACAGCAAATGTGCTTTTTCCGCATGACAAAGCGAAAGAATTGAATCCGAAAATCTTCCCGGACGGAAGTATTGGTGTGTTTAGCTATGTCATGATTGTTACGCTTTGGCAAAATGATTTCGTTAAAAAGGAAATGGAAGAAGAAAGAAGAGGCAAAGAAGAAAAACGCGCAAGCGATCTTGCTTCCGGAAAGCGCGTCTACTTTACCGGAAAGATTTACGGCGGAGAAACGTCGGACATGGTTTTAAAAATGTTGCCTTCTCGGATGAATCTCGCAAGAATCTTAAGCTGCGATATCGGCAGCATCACATCGTTGGATGACAGCGAATGGAATGCGCCGTCCTACGGAAAACTTAGCAGGGATGAGATCGAAAATGCGTCCAGTCCGGCTGCTTTACGGTTACATGAAATGATCAAGGACGCTTTTGTCCAGTACCTTCTCAAAAAAGGCTATACCAAAGAGGAGATCGACCAGAATTACCGTCTTGCAAATATTGACGGACGTGGAGGCAGCGGGGGCGTTCTGTTTGTGACGGTAGAAATGGGTATGAAGTAATCTGATAAGATTCAAGATCAAGTTTTTATGTCATAGTATTGGATGAGAACAGATAGCAACAGTTTTGGGCAGATTATATCAAGCGGGAACGGTCGCCGGCCGTTCCCGCTAACGATTGCAAACTAGATAGATTTGAAGTACTTTACTAAGGGTATGCCTAGTGATTCGTTTCGCTATGTGCATTCTATGCGCCGGTTGACATTCTAGGGATTCAGTATTGCAATTAGATCATGTTTTACTTGTCTGAAAAAATGCGAGGTCTCAGCTTTGCTCTGGATGCTAGAGAAAAAACGGACATCCTCACATCGCATTTTTCAAGGATTACATCTGGACTTGATTTGAGATTCGTGCTATAATTATATACAGATTTATCCGAAAATAGAAAAAATGTCGTAGGAATCAGATAATTGGTTCGCTATATTTGTTATGAAGCATCATGGAAGATGGTCCATGATGTTTTGTGTTTTATTACAGATAGAGTATGGGGTTGCGTGAATTTGAATAAGATCGATTTTCTAGCTCAATTCATGGGAAAACTGAATAAAAGTGATGAGAACCTACCAATTCCTGCAATGTTAAAAGAACTTTGTGAATATCTTCAGTTTGGATGGGGATTTTCTTATCATGCGAACCATGAGGGAGTTTATGTCCTAAAGGACTTTTTTACCTTGTTCCACTGCAGCAAGATTTTGGTGGAGATCGATTTTT
>CAZGYK010000063.1:0-3588 GCA_964530485.1 uncultured Oscillospiraceae bacterium | reverse complement strand
CAAGATATGGTAGCCTTTCGAGAAGAGACCTGTAATACGCCTCTACAGAATTCGGTCGCAGAGCTTTTTAACGCAAAGTCGATGATGCTGATCCCGATTCTTGATCAGAACGCGAAAATGATTGCATTTATGGGCCTTGCTGATCGAAGAGGCGCCTCGCGTACCGAAGAAGATCTCACGTTCGCCTATGCGGTTTTGAGCATACTCGCGAACTATATTAAGCTTCGACTGTATCAAAAACGGATTGAATCGACGCAACAAGCTTTGACAAGCATTGTTGACAGTATGGGCGTCGATATCTATGTCAACGATTTTTATACGCATGAGGTTTTGTTTGCCAACCGATCTATGGCGGAGCCCTACGGGGGAGTTGAGGACATGGTCGGGCGTACCTGTTGGAGTTGTCTCTATGCAGGTCAGGACAAAGAATGTGAATATTGTCCCAAGAAAAGGTTGACCGATGATGCCGGGGATCCTATCGAGTCGGAGATCTATGCCTGGGATTATCAGCGACCGTTGGACAATAAGTGGTTCCACGTACTCAGTACTGTAATTCAATGGGTGGACGGAAGACCGGGACTCTTAATTAGCAGTATCGATATTACGGAAAACAAGAAATATGAGGACATGATTCAAAAGCTAGCAGCGTACGACAGCTTGACAGGTCTTCCGAATCGCTACAAGCTTTCAATTGACTGCGATGAGCTAATCCCGAAAATGGAAGCGGAAAATGAAAGCGGGTATCTTCTTTTCTTTGATTTGGATGGATTCAAGGCTGTAAACGACAACTATGGACATCAAGCGGGAGACGAGTTGCTGGTTCAGATCGGAGAAATGTTACAGTCGAATGATTTGACCCGCAACAAGGCCTATAGATATGGTGGGGATGAGTTTGTTATTCCGACGGGACAAAGTGATGCGAGGGAGCTAAGGGATCTCTTAGGATTCTTGAAAAGTTGTTTCGAGAAGCCATTCGTTCTTTCCGACGCTGTTGTCTCCTGTAATGCAAGTATCGGAATCAGTTGTTATCCGGAAGATGATAAGCGCACAACGGGTCTCTTAAGAAAAGCCGACCAGGCAATGTATCTTTCGAAGAGCAAGGGGCGAGGACAGATCTACTTTTACAACAATGGAAATATTTGTAAAGAAGAACAGTATTTCCTAAATCGGTAATTTTAGCAGGACATGACGACAAGCTGAACCCCGGTTCGGCTTGTTTTGAATAGAGAGGGCACTATCATGGCAGGAACTGAGATTCGGACCCCGGAAATGTTTCTCTTGGGTGAAGGGGAAATATCACATATTGGGGCTAGCCAGGAATGGTATAAAAAGCGATGGCAAAAAATGGCGGGATGTGGGCCGGTAAATGCGGCGCATCTTGTCTGGTATTGTGCAAAAACGCGTGACGGATTGTCTTCGCTGATTGATGGAATAGACCAGACAAAACCCGGATTTCTAGATCTGATGGAACAGATGTGGAAATACGTTACCCCGACCTACCGGGGCGTCAACTCTACTGGGCTTTTTGTAAGGGGCGTTGAGGGATACGCGAGAGACCGTGGTCTTCGGTTGTCTCTTTTTGTATTCGATGTTGACGGGAATCGGGAAGCACGTGCTAGCTTAGAGAAAATGAATGAATTTCTAAAGGCGATGTTCGAAGCTGACCGGCCTGTTGCATTTCTAAATTTGAACAACGGCGAAGAAAAAAATCTGGATTACTGGCACTGGGTGCTGCTGGTCGGATACAATCCTGTGACCGGAAAAGCAAAGATGTATGATCAGGGAAAATCTTCTGAAATTGATCTACCCCTTTGGCTTGGGACAACAACGTTGGGCGGAGGATTTATCGCGATCGATAAAGAATAACCGGCGATCAAAAGAACCAAGAGCATTGCGAAGGAAACACCACTTTGTTATAATCAATACTAGGGAAAAACGAGTAAGAGGAGGCAGGGTGTGAGAGAGAAATCCAGAGCGAAAAAGCTGATTCTATACTGTGTCATTTCGGTAGCGATTGTCGCAATGATCCTATTCAACCTGCAGAATGAGAAGTATTCGAGTTACTTCGATGCGACTTCTCTTATCATTGATAGCGCTGTTGAGCTTCCAAATGACAGCGGTCGCTATACGGATGAATCAAAAGGATTCTCAGGCGATTTTGCGAAGAGCGAATGGTTTTATCTCCCAAACGTTGGGAATTATCTCTTGTGGATCAACGCAGATACGCGAAGCGAAACCAATAGAATTGAGCTTTGGGTTTCAGACGGAAGAAGCGATGAATGCCTTGCAAGCGAAGTCATACGTTCCGACCAGAGTATTTCAGTACTCCGGTTCCAATCGAAAGCTGATGTGAAAACCGCTCAGATTCGGATTGTTTTCGGAGGGCAGGGTTATCTTACAGTCCGGGATATGGAAGTCTATTCCGACGTGGCATACAGCGATACCTACTTTACCGCGGCGTTTGCTGCGGCAGTATTGCTAGCCTTGGGTTTATATATCTTTGTGTTTCAAAAGAAGGATACGCTGCTTGATCAACGGCGCGAGAGACTTGTTGATCACGTTATCCTGCTGGCGGCTGTTATTTTTATTTCTCAGCCGACATTTCTGAACTATATTATTTTTTCACATGACCAGTATTTTCACCTTTCTCGAATTGAAGGGATAAAGGATGCTTTGCTCGGCGGACAATTTCCAGTAAGGAATTATGTCTCAGAGGCGAGGGGATACGGTTATGCGGCGCCATTGTTCTATCCGGACCTATTCCTTTATATTCCAGCCCTTATGAGAATCGTCGGTGTCTCACAGCCGATGGCCTACCACTCGTTTCTTTTCTTGATCAATGCAGCTACGGCATGGGCAACCTATTATGTCGGCATGCTCCTCTTCAAAGACCGGTTTACAGCTTTAATCGCGTCGGTTCTCTATACAACTTCGCTTTATCGATTCGTCAACCTCTATACAAGAGGTGCGGTTGGAGAGTTGCTCGCGATGATCTTCCTTCCGCTCATTATCGCTGGCTTTTATGAGATCTTTTTTGGAGATCGAAAAAAATGGTGGGTCGCCGCCATCGGATGCTCCGGCGTCGTTCAGTCGCACATTCTTTCTGTTTTGCTCGTTGGAATTTTCGTAATATTCTTTGTAATCGTATTTATTAGAAGACTGTTTCGCGAAAAAAGATGGCGTTCTTTTCTCGCAATGCTTCTTGCTGTTTTACTTCTTAATCTCTGGTTTATTGGACCGTTCCTTCAGA
This sequence comes from uncultured Oscillospiraceae bacterium, assembly GCA_964530485.1. Classification (GTDB taxonomy): domain Bacteria; phylum Bacillota; class Clostridia; order Oscillospirales; family Ruminococcaceae; genus WRIP01. The sequence goes on along the minus strand of CAZGYK010000063.1, from coordinate 338 downwards.
TGTACAGCAGTTTTCCGACCGACCGGAATTACCAGCGTGTTACGAGCTATGGGATGTCGACATTCGTTGGACAGCTGTTCGATGTCTTTGTCAATCCGGAGGGGTATTCGAAGACGATTGAACCGGTTGACGGGGAAATGGGGTACTCTATCGGCCTTTCGCTTACGCTCGGGATTGTTTTACTCTTGATCTGGTTTGCGATTCGAAAACGCGGAACAAAATATGACAGAACGGAACAAATCTCGTTAGGGCTTTTGATCTTTGGGATTCTGTCCGCCTGGTTTATGTCATACCATTTCCCGCTCCGTGCGCTGACCGAAATGAAGGGGATAGGGGAA
>CAZGYK010000062.1:3642-8598 GCA_964530485.1 uncultured Oscillospiraceae bacterium | reverse complement strand
ATCGTTCTGTTATTGATCCAGTCGCGGGCCGGAATCTCTTCAATCGTTTGGTTGTACAGTTCCTTGTCGGTATAAGCGTTATTGAGCTTTCCAACCGCTTCCGAGACCGCCTGGACCTGGAAATACAGATAAAGGCCCGGGAATATTTCCTCGCCCCCTATCGTCAATACGGCAGCATTTTTGTAACATCCCGTCATGACCCCCGCCAACATTAAGACGGCAAGCAGCACTGCCAAAATCTTCTTCATCTTTGTTCTCCTAACAATATTAATTTCGGTCAACAACCGTTTTATACTCAGCAATATTTTATTCTACGAACATCAGCAAAAAGTAGTCGAATTAAAAGCGTTGAGAAGGGTATTGCCCGGTTCACATCAATCGTCCGCTTCGCGCGCAGAATAGGTTTTCCCTGAAAAACGATAACGGTGAACCTGCTTATATTTTGTCACAATCTAGCAAAAAAGCACTGGAAAGAATTATACACGATTCATTTTCGAATGGCAAGTTATCGCCGATAACTAAGCCTTTTCGATATCCGTTTTCATGTTTTTGACCCCCGTCATAATCTGAAGCGCATCTACAAGAGCGTCGATCGGGAGTTCGCCTTCTCTGATCTCAATTGAGAGGTAGCTCTTTCCTTTCGCCGAAACCATAACCCTCCGGCTCTTCGAATCAATGAGCCGTTTGACCGCGTCTGGATCTATACTATCTGTATAAAGCAGTATCCTATCTTCTCTTTGTGTTATTTCGTAGATCTCAAGCTCTCCCGCTGAGACGCGAAGCAGCGCCACCGAAACCAATCCCTCAACGCTTGCCGGAACATCTCCAAACCGATCCTGAAGTTCGTCGAGCACATCGTCGGCATCTTCTTTCGTCACGATCGCAGCGATCCGTTTATACATCTCGATTCGGCTTTCGTTGTCCGGAATATACCGCTCGGGAATATAGGCGTTGACCGTGATATCTACTACGCATTCTGTCCGCGGTTTCTTTTTCTTGATTCCGCGTTCATCGTCGATCGCCTGATTCAATAGATCAATATAGGTATCATATCCAACCGCCTGCATATGACCGCTCTGGCGCGCTGAGAGAATTCCGCCCGCTCCGCGGATCTGGAGGTCGCGCATCGCGATCTTAAAGCCGCTTCCGAAACTGGTAAAGTCCCGGATAGCCGAAAGACGCTTCGCCGCGACCTCGGTTAAAACGCTGTCTCGTCTAAATGTGAAATAAGCAAACGCTCTCCGATTGCTCCGACCAACCCGTCCGCGAATCTGATAGAGTTGCGACAGTCCAAGACGGTCGGCATCCTCTACAATCAGCGTATTACAGTTTGATACATCAACTCCGGTTTCAATAATTGTCGTACAAACAAGTACATCTACCTCTCCGGCATGCATTTTTCTCCATACCTTAGACAGCTCTTCTTCGCTCATCTGTCCGTGGGCAATTTCGATGCGCGCATCAGGACAAAGTTCGCGAAGTTCCGACGCAGTTCTATCGATCGTCTCGACCCGATTGTGGAGATAATAGGATTGTCCGCCGCGGGCCAATTCCCGCTCGATCGCGTCGCGGATCACCGCAACATCATGCTCCATCACAAAGGTCTGTACCGGATGCCTGTCTTCGGGAGGATCCTCAATGACCGACATGTCGCGAATGCCGGACAGCGCCATGTTGAGCGTCCGCGGGATCGGGGTCGCCGAAAGTGTCAGGACATCTACCCCCGTAAACTGTTGTTTTAATTTTTCTTTATGTCCTACGCCGAACCGCTGCTCCTCGTCGACGACCAGCAACCCAAGCTTCTTAAACTGGACATCTTTCTGGAGAATCCGGTGGGTTCCGATCGCGATATCAACCGTCCCGTTTTTGATTCCTGCAATCGCGTCCTTGATCTCCTTGGCTGTAGAAAACCGCGAAAGCATTACAATCTTAATCGGGTAGCTCTCCATACGTTCTAAAAACGTATTGAGATGCTGCCAGGCAAGAATGGTCGTCGGAACAAGGACGGCGCACTGGTAGCCGTCCAAAACACATTTAAACGCCGCCCGAAGCGCAACTTCGGTTTTTCCTACCCCAACGTCTCCGCAAAGAAGCCGGTCCATCGGCGCGTGTTGTTCCATATCCCGCTTAATATCCGAAGCGGCGCGAAGCTGGTCTCCAGTTTCCTCGTAAATAAACCGCGCTTCAAACTCTCTTTGCCATTCCCCGTCTTCCGAAAAAGCGATACCCTCCGCCTTTCCGCGTTTTGCATAAAGTTCGATCAGTTCCTTCGCCATCTCGCGAACCGATCGGTAGACGTTTTGCTTTGTCTTCTGCCATTCGCCGGAATGAAGTTTTGCAAGCGTCACATGCTCACTGTCGCGCGGCGCGATATACTGGGTTACCATATCGAGCTGGGTTACCGGAAGATAAAGAATATCCGTTCCCCGGTATTTGATTTTGATATAGTCTCTTACAAGACCGTGGTGATCAATCCGGTGGATTCCGTCAAACATTCCGATTCCATGGTTCTTGTGGACAACAAAATCCCCTTCTCTGAGATCCTCGAGACTACCGAAAGCATTTTTCTCTTTTCGCTCCCTCCGCTTCGGCGCCTGTTTTTGCGCCGCAACTTTTGCTCCGGTAAAGAGCGTAAACTTTAGCGAAGGAATCTCAAATCCCGTCGTCAGCGTTCCCGTTCCGATCGCGACGGTACCCGGCTCCGGGGCCTTGCTATCATCAATAAACGCGCTGATTCCCTCGGCAACAAGATCGCGCTGGATCGTCTCCGCCGCTTTTCCGGTAGGCGCCAAAACCGCAAGCGAAAAACCGCTCGCAAGGTATCCTTTGATATCCTGAAGAAGCGGAAGGAATTCACCTGTAAAACGCGGCAGCGTTGACGCGTTTATGTTGACCATCTCTGTCAGGTGTTCCGCAATCCCGGTTCTTGCAAATACATCGGTATAGACCACCGCTTTTCCCGCCATTCCTGTTTCAAACGGACGGTAAAAATCGTTTCGCTTTCCAGAGAGAATCCCGTCTTCTACCAACGGCTCAATATCGCCCCAATGCTGTTCCGCGAGCGTCCTCGCCCTTGAGCGGAGCGCGGCGGGTTCGGAATAGACGGTCACGGCATTTTCAAGGTAATCCGCTACCGTACTTCTCTCCCGGTAGCATAGGGGAAGATAGCGGTCGGTCGCCGGCGGAGTGATATCGCTTTCAACAAAGTCGATATCTTTTCTAAGAAGCTTCTCATACTCTGTGCTTGCTTTGGCCAATTGTTTTTCCAACAGGGAGAGCGCCTTTTCTCGGTCACCAAGAAGAACCTCGCGGGACGGAGTAATCGTAACCTGTTTGATATTCCGGACGCTTCGTTGGGTATCCGGATCGAACGCAGTCATTAAATCTACTTCGTCTCCGAAAAACTCGATTCGAACCGGCTGTTCCCGGTCGGCAGGAAACACATCTAGGATTCCGCCCCGAACCGCAAACTGTCCGCGGCCGTCCACCCTGTCGCTTCTCGTATACCCGGAAGCGAGAAGCCGCCCGGTCAGTTCTCTCAAATCTTTCGTTTCTCCAAGCTTGACCGAAAGAGAAACTGCCCGGTATTCCGCGCCCGGAATGGTGTGTTGGCAATACGCTTCAAGGGATGCGGTTACGATCGAAACCTTGCCGGAAAGAATCCGTCCAAGTACCGAAAGCCGCTCAATTTCAAGGTCGTGAGAGGTTCCCTCCACGCCGAGGAACACAAAATCTCTCGAAGGAAAACTCGCCGTTCCGGTTTTTGTCAGAGCGGCAATATCCGACGCCATTCGAACTGCCTCAGCATCGGTATCGGTTACAACAATAACCGGTCGCGAAAGGGAATCCTGAAGCGCCGCGGCATACGCTGCGCGGTGTACCGAATGGGCACCAAAAAGCGCCGCCGCTTTGTTGTTCTCGGCGGCAGCTCTAAGTAGTTGAAACGATTCGCTGTTTTGAATCAGGGGAAGTATATTCATAAGTCTATTTATCCTGCTCCATTATACCGGCTCTGCGCCTCCGAGAAATGATTCGTAACAATAAGCCCAACCGCCGCTAGGACGTCCGGGAATCGCGCGGTAATTGCGGCTTTGTCTTCGGAACTTGGCATCGCGAGCACATGATCTGCCAGCTCTCCGCTTTTTCTGTCTCCAACGCCGATTCGAATCCGGATATAGTCCTGGCTCTCCAGCATATCCTCGATACTTCGAAGTCCGTTTTGTCCGCCGGACGAACCGTGATCCCGAATGCGAATGTTTCCCGGGGAAAGCGCGACATCATCACATATGACGATGATCCGATCGCTTGAAAGTCCATAGTATTTTGCCGCGGCGGCTACCGCCTGACCGGAAAGATTCATAAATGTCGCCGGTTTCATCAGCGTTACAGGAATCCCCTCGATACGCCCTTCGCCGGTAAGCGCCGAAAAGCGCGACCGGGTCACCTTAATCCCGGATTTATCCGCAAGAAAATCCAACGCCAAAAACCCGACATTGTGCCGGGTATACTGGTACTTCTTGCCGGGGTTACCTAGGCCAACGACAAGAAAGCGGTTTTCATTGCTTTTCTTCTTAAAAAACATGGGACTCCTATCTTCCTTGATCCGTATTCATCCTACTAAAAATGCGCTAAAAATACAAGGATACCGATAAAGAATACCGGGATTTCTCCCGGCATTCTTATTGATTATTCATCTACGGGGTAATTTTGAGTCTGTCTTCATTGTCGACATCTACGACGCCCATATGCGTCTTTCCAACGTTTACTTCAAGCTCGGTTCCGTCAGATTTTGTAAACACGAAGTTGGTTGGGTAACCGTCTTTTCTCCAGGTGATCTCTTCATAGTGACCCTGCGTAAAGTAGTAGCCGGTTCCACCTTTTTCATATTTTACGTCGACCAATCCTTTGTCCTGTCCCGGATAGAGGCTAATATCGGCAAACAACAGGATTACGTTG
>CAZGYK010000062.1:0-3632 GCA_964530485.1 uncultured Oscillospiraceae bacterium | reverse complement strand
AACTGTTTGCTATCGTTACCCGCGTCGACATGTTCGCGGCCAAACTGCCATTTCAGATATTTTCCGGTCGCCGCATCATAGCGGAAATCTCCGTCGTAATAGCTTGAAAAATTATACTTTACCGCCGAAGCCGTTCCGCCACTCGGAACAATCTTCGCGTCATCCGGATCGATAAAGTTGAACGCGGAAATGCTTGAATGGGATTCTGTCATCATTTTTGCCGAAGCAATACCCTTTTCAATTGCGCTTCCGCCGGTAAACTTTGTATGTTCGCTTGCGTAACTTCCGGCTCTCGAACGATCTGTCCAAATTGTCGAGGCATAGTTGCTTCCGTCCAGCGTCTTGAAGTTGTACTGGGCAAGAACTTTATCTGCGTAGACCGAGGTTCCGATATGAACAATAATCGGATCCAACGGGAAAAGCGCTTCGACAAACTGGTCGCGCAGCGAACGAACCGAACCGATCATCTCAACTTCTCGGGTATCCGAGAAGAGGCACATCATGCGGGTAATTCCGCCCTCAGTTTCAATTTCAAGGATATAGTCCGCCTTGGAAATACCGTACTGGGGCCAAGACTGCTGGATGTTATTTACCGAAACAGCAATCGGACGCATCCCGACACGGTCGCGCGCCAGATCATTTTCCCCGGTAAGCGGATTGTAGGCGTCTTTTTCGCTGGTAACTTCTTCCGTTCCAGACGCTCCATCTCCAACGATATTATCAAAAACATCGCCGATTCCTTTGTTAACAGTCGTTTCGGGGATCGTAGGATCGCTCCCGCCACAGGCCGTCAGCGAAACCAGCATCAGTACAGCTAAAATCAATGACAAAACTTTCTTCATTTTATCTTCTCCTTCGATCTTTGTCTCTCGAAACATTTTTCAATTCCAAGAGAAAAAACTCTGCAAATAAGTATACATAAGTTAAAGTGAAAAGTAAACCTTCGCCAGGAAATATCACGCTTTAGAAACAGATTGTTCAAACAGTCTCATTCGATAACTGTTCTATCGGAATACTCCCGGTCGGCGATCCCGAAATAGGTTTTCCCGATATTGAGTTTTAGCGGCGATCCGTCCGCCCGCCGAAACCAAAACGGTTCATAGAAATCTCCCTTTCCCCAGGCAATTTCCTCATATCGTCCGTTCGTAAGATAATACCCTGTTCCGCCGGTCTGGTAGACAATGTTCGTCAGCTCTTGATACGGCTTCCCTTTTTGCCCGATCTCGGCAAAGAGTACAAGCACGTTCTCAAACCCGATTTGGATGTTATCATACAGCGCGTCAATTTGCGGCTGTCCAAACTGCCATTTCAGGTATGTTCCGCTCTTTTCGTCATAGCGAAACTCCCCGTTATAAGATTCCGATCCGTAGTCAAAACCCGAAAACGAAAACCGAATTCTTGACGCTTCCCCTCCTGTTGGCACAGTAAGCGGATCCTCTTTAGAAACAAAATCAAGAAATGCGCCGGACGTTTTTCGTCCCTTCTCGATTTCTGCCGTCTTCATTGACTCGTCAATCTTTGTTCCGTCAATAAACCAGGAATTTTCAACCGCGTAACGCTTGCGAATCTCTTCATCAATAATACGGATACTGTCCCCGGCCGGGTTTTCCCTTTCAATATCTATCGCGTCGAGGTTGTAGTTTTCTTTTATTAAGTAGGCAACGCAGGTTCCGTAGCCGACATGGATAAAGACCGGATCTAAAAACGCGGTAGCCTCGAGAAACTGATCCCGCTGAGAGCGTACACTCCCGATTCTTTCAATCTCGCGAAGATCGGAGTAAGCGCACATCAGGCGCGTAACCCCGCCTTCCGCCAATATTTCAAAAACAAGTTCCGCCTTGGAAATTCCGTACTGTGGCCGGGCTTGCCGGAGATTGTTGACCGTAACGACATAGGGGCGCTCGCCAATCCGTTCCCTCGCGAGATTATATTCCCCGGTAAGCGGGTTAAAGGCATCTTGAATTCCAATAATCGGAAGTACTTTTTCTCTAGCAGCAATCTCAACCGAACCGTTCACTTCGAGATTCAATTTCTGCGATTTCTTACATGAAACCAGTGAAAAAACTGACAGCACCGCTATGAACAGCGCAATGATTCGTTTCATCGGCAAACCCTCCTAAGAAACGGTTCTCGTTGTTACTCTTCTACGATCTTCATTGTGTATTCATTGATCTCGTCTACAACCGAAATATAAGTCTTCCCCTTGTTTACCTCCAGCGGTTGTCCTTTGGAGTTCGCAAAGTCAAAAAAGCCGGTAGAGGAATTGATTTTCCAGGAAATCTTTTCGTATGCGCCGCCGGTAAAGTAGTATCCGTGACCGCCTTTGGAATAATCCGCCTCTATCAAACGGTTCTGAACGCCCGCAGTATCCTCGATGATCTGGAACGGCGCAAACAGGACAAATGCGTTTTCGAACAAAAGCTGTTTTTTAGACGCTTCCTTGTCGGTATGTTCAAACAAAAACTGAAATTTCCGATATTGCCCTGTTTTTGCGTCATACCGCAAGTCAACATCATAGATGTTCGTAAAAATGACCGAGACTTTTTTTGCTTTCCCTTCGCTCGGAACAACGCTTGGCTGCCCTTCGGGCACAAAGTGAAACGCCGGAACCGCCTCGGAAGCAGAATTCAACAGACCGGTTTGCTCCATCGCGTTTTCGATCCGTCCGCTGTCGGTATAGATAGAATACTCAAGGATATACTCTTCGTGGCGCTTATCGTCAACATAAAGGAGATCGTCGATCTCTTTCCCGTTCAGTGTTTCGACTTTGTTCTTTTCGATGAAGTTATTCGGATAATTTGGCGGATACCCGTCATGCACAAAGGCAGAATCAAGGCCTGTTACGACCTGTGACAGTGTGTTATAGGCATAATCAACCGCGCCAATAACGCCTATGTTCCGAATATCAGAAAACAGACAGACAAGCTGAGTCTGCCCTGAAACAGATTCCGCTTCGAAGATAATGTCGGCATTGGAAATCCCGGACTGCCACCGGGAGTAGCGGAAATTGTTGACCGCTACCGCGACCGGACGTCTTCCGATATTGTCGCTCGCCATGTCAGAGAGCCCCGTCAAGGGGTTGAAAGCATTTTTTTCAATCTCAGGTTCGGTCGACCCCTCTCCCTCGGTTAGCGTTTCCTCTTTGGTTTCTTCTGTCTGTTCAGAGGTTGTTTCGGTTAGCTCTTCGGTCACATCGCCGTCATCCGAATCTTTTTTGCAGGCGGCAAAAGAAAAGAGCAATACAACAATCAGAAAGAGAGCGATGATCTTCTTCATTTTAGCTCCTCATGTAGCGTTTTTGAATCAAAACACGACATCAGCCGCATCTCTGCGGCTGATGGGATAAGAACATGTTAGGGTGTAATCTTAAGAGTGTCGAAGTAATCGTTGCGAATGACGCCCATATGCGTCTTTCCGACGTTCAGTTCTACTTCGCTTCCGTCATCCCGAACAAAGCGGAAATCAGAATTATAATCGTCTTTATACCAGGTAAATGTCTCGTATCCGCCCTGGGTAAAGTAGTAACCTTTCCCGCCCTTCTCAAACTTGACATCGACGAGAAGGTTTTTACCCTGGTTCGGATAGAGGCTGATATCTGCGAAAAGGAGTACAAGATTGTCAAACTCGAGCTG
>CAZGYK010000061.1:0-8664 GCA_964530485.1 uncultured Oscillospiraceae bacterium | reverse complement strand
ATCGAGATGGGGACGACCTATCTGAGGATCTGTACCGTTTGGGGACTCGGCGTCTTTCTTGCAGTTATTTTTGAGCGTCTTCTTCAGGCGACGGGACAGCCGATGTATAGTATGTACGCCCAGCTGTTGGGCGCGGTAATCAATATCGTTCTCGACCCGATTTTGATTTTCGGAAAGTTTGGGCTGCCCAAGATGGGCATTGCCGGGGCGGCGGTCGCAACGGTTATCGGACAGTTTGCGGCGATGATTCTCAGCGCGGTCTTGAACTTTACGAAAAACAAAGAAATCCATTTCCGGCTCAAGGGCTACCGTCCGAACTGGAGAACCATCGGGGATATTTATAAAGTCGGACTCCCGAGCATTATCGTCCAGTCGATCGGATCGGTCATGATTATTGGTATGAACCGGATTCTTGGAACTTTTTCCGATACCGCGGTTGCGGTTCTCGGCGTTTATTTCAAGCTTCAGAGTTTTGTATTTATGCCGGTTTTCGGATTGATGCAGGGTATGACGCCGATGATCGGATACAATTTTGGAGCAAAACGAAAAGAGCGAATTTCCAAGACGATGCGGATCGGCGTTGTAGCCGCGGCTACTGTTATGACGATTGGCGTATTGATTTTCCAGGTGTTCCCAAGACAGATGATGGCGCTTTTTGAAACGTCGGAAGAACTGATGGGGATGGGCGTCCGCGCACTTCAGATCCTAAGCCTCAACTTTATTCCGGCGGGGATTTCGATCACCATAGGGGCGTTCTTCAACGGCGTCGGCGTTGGGTATCTGACCATGATCATCTCGTTTTTGAGAAACCTTATTATTCTTCTCCCGGTCGCGCTTCTTCTCGCGACGGTGTTCGGCGTCAACGACGTTTGGTTTTCATTTGTGATTGCGGAGAGCTTTGCGCTGACCGGCAGTATCCTTGCATTCTTTTCAGTCTTCAAAAAGCGAATTCGGCCGCTTACGAGAGAGAGCGATCTCTCAGATCCACAGGTAGCCGGATAAGAGAGAGAGACTAGAATGGGCATTCCGCTGGTTTTTACACCGACGGAATGCCTTATTTTCTATCTTCTTTTCGATTGCGGTTCGATAGGCTTTGAGATATACTAAAATAGGTACAAAATGAGATGTAGTCAGTCAATTTCAAAACGCTAAAGCGTTTTTGAACACACGCCAAAGGCGTGCGGCTGACTATGCAGCAAGGTTAACGCCGTTCAGCAAGAGGGAAGGTTAGGTCTTTATGGGATATAAAAGCGATATAGAAATTGCCGATTCGGCAGTCCTTCAGCCGATAGTCGATATCGCCGCGAAAGCGGGGATAGAGGAGCGGTTTTTACACTGTTACGGGAAGCACAAGGCGAAAATTGAGAGCGGTTTTTTCGAGGAACACAAAAACTGTCCGGACGGGAAACTGATTTTGGTTACGGCGATAACACCCACTCCGGCCGGGGAAGGTAAGACGACGACTTCGGTCGGGCTTGCCGACGGGCTTCAGAAAATCGGGAAAAAGGTGATGGTTGCGCTTCGGGAGCCGTCGCTCGGCCCTGTATTTGGAATTAAGGGCGGGGCAGCGGGGGGCGGATACGCCCAGGTCATCCCGATGGAGGATATCAATCTTCATTTTACCGGAGATATTCATGCGATTACGGCGGCGAACAACCTGCTTGCCGCGATGATCGACAACCATATTTTCCAGGGAAACGAACTCGACATCGATATCGAAAACATCACCTGGCGGAGATGTCTTGATATGAACGATCGCCAGCTTCGAAGCATTGAGGACGGGCTCGGAAGCAAGTATGACGGGATTCCGAGGAAAGATGGGTTTGATATCACCGTCGCGTCGGAGATTATGGCGGTGCTTTGCCTTTCGGACGGACTTTCTGATTTGAAAGAACGTCTTGCACGCATTGTTATTGGATACAATACGAGCGGAAAGCCGGTTACGGCCGGACAGCTAGAGGCAGCCGGGGCGCTTGCGGTTCTTCTAAAAGATGCCATCCTTCCGAACCTGGTTCAGACGCTTGAAGGGACGCCGGCGCTGATTCACGGCGGGCCGTTTGCAAATATCGCGCATGGATGCAATTCGGTTATCGCGACGAGAACAGCACTTAAAGCGGCGGATTATGTCGTAACCGAGGCGGGGTTTGGCGCCGACCTTGGGGCAGAGAAATTTTTTGATATCAAATGCAGGATGGCGGGTCTTAAACCCTCGGCGGTTGTAATCGTCTCGACGGTTCGCGCGCTTAAGCATCACGGCGGCGCCGAGAAAGAGGCGCTTGGAACCGAGGACCTTGCCGCTTTGGAGCGGGGGATTCCGAACCTCCTTCAGCATATCGACAATATTAAGACAGTTTACGGACTTCCGGCGGTCGTCGCTCTGAACCGGTTTCCGACCGACACCGACGCGGAGATCGCCGTGCTAGAAGAGGCTTGCAAAAGAAACGGTGCAAACGCAGTACTTTCGGATGTTTGGGCGAAGGGCGGAGACGGCGCGGTTGAACTGGCAAACGAGGTTGTCCGTCTCGCGGATCTTGCGAGCGATTTTCAGTTTGCCTATCGTAGCGAGGACGGGATCGAAAAGAAACTATTTGATATCGCGACGCGGGTTTACCGCGCCGACGGAATTGAACTCACCGAACAGGCGAGAGCGCAGCTTCAAAAACTCGAACAGGACGGATTCGGAGCGCTTCCGATCTGTATCGCGAAGACGCAGTACAGCTTTTCGGACAACGCGAAACTTCTCGGCGCGCCGAGAGGGTTTACGGTTACGATTCGCAACCTGAAACTCTCGGCCGGGGCGGGGTTTATCGTTGCCCTTTCGGGGAAGATTATGACGATGCCGGGGCTTCCGAAGGTACCGGCGGCCAACGCGATGGATATCGATCAAGAAGGTCATATCAAAGGGCTGTTTTAGGAGGAGAGATGGAGACAGGAAGAACAGTAATCGAAGACTATCTCGCAGTACTTTCGTCAAAGGCACCGGTTCCCGGCGGGGGCGGCGCGGCGGCATTGGCGGGCGCGCTTGGCGCCTCGCTTGCATCGATGGTCGGAGAATTGACCGTCGGAAAGAAAAAGTACGCGGATGTTGAGGAGAGCGTTAAAGTTTTGATCGCGAAGGCGAGTTATCTCCGCGACAGATTTCTCTCGCTCGCCGACGCCGACGCAGAGGCGTTTCTTCCGCTTTCGGCAGCCTATTCGATGCCGAAGGAAAATGACGACCAAAAAAGGGCGCGCAATGACGTGATGCAAAAGGCGCTTGTCTCGGCCGAAGAGGTTCCGCTTCGGATACTTCGCTGCTCCGGAGAAATGGTCGGGCTGATAGAGGAGCTTCTTGAAAAGGGAAGCGTTCTTGCGATAAGCGATGTCGGCGTATCGGCGCTTCTTCTTATTGCGGCTGCGAAGAGCGCCGCGCTCAATGTTTTTATCAATACAAAATTGATGGACGACCGCGAACTCGCCGGGCGGCTTGAAGCGGAAGTTCATACGCTGCTCGACGAAATTGTTCCGGCATCGGAATGCGTTTACGGGGAAGTTTTGGGAAGGATTACGAAGAAATGATTCAGCTGCTCAAGGGGAACGAAGTTGTAAAAGCGATCGAAGAATCGCTTTCGGAAAGAATTGATTCACTCAAGACAAGGCGGATTATGCCGACGCTTGCGATTGTTCGGGTTGGGGAAAAGGACGACGATATTTATTACCAGCGCAGCGCGGCAAAACGCTGCGAGGGACTTGGGATTGCCTGTGAGTCCTACCAGTTTGACGAGAGCATGACCGAGGAGGAACTAATCAACGAGATCGTCAATCTCAATCTCGACGAACATGTTCACGGGGTATTAATTCTCCGGCCGCTCCCGAAGCATATCAGCGACGAAGCCATCTGTTCGGCACTTGATCCGAAAAAAGACGTTGACGGGATTACCGATACATCGCTCGCGGCGGTGATGAAGAACAGCAAAGACGGGTTTGCACCTTGTACCGCAAGAGCCTGTATCGAAATCTTAAACTATTACGGAATTTCACCGCGCGGAAAACGGGCGGTTGTTATCGGGAGGAGCCTCGTTGTCGGAAAGCCGGTTGCGCTTATGTTGACCGCAATGGACGCGACGGTTACGGTTTGCCATACCAAGACGCCGGAGATTCAGAATATTGCCAGTGAGGCGGATATTCTTGTTGTTGCGGCCGGGCGCGCAAAAATAGTAGATAGACATTACGTAAAGCTGGGGGCGACAGTCATCGACGTCGGCATCAATACCGGAAGCGACGGAAAACTTGTTGGAGACGTTGATTTCGACGACGTCAAAGATAACGTTTTTGCGATTACGCCGGTACCGGGCGGAGTCGGCACCGTTACGACCACGGTACTTGCCATGCACACCGTTGAAGCGGCCGAGCGCAGCAGTCACGCATTCAGAGGAAACCTATGACATACGACGAGACGATTGCATTTATTCACAGCATTCCCTGGATGGGGAAAAAACTTGGAATTGAACAGATCCGGGAGCTTCTCGGAATTCTCGGGAATCCGGAGGATCAGCTGAAGTTCATTCATGTTGCCGGAACCAACGGAAAGGGATCAACTTCGGAAATGATCGCAAGGATCCTTGAGGCCGCGGGGTATAAGACCGGATTTTTTGTGTCCCCCTATATCCACCGGTTCAACGAACGAATTCAGGTAAATCACCGGCCGATCGGGGACGACGAGCTTGTTGCACTGATTGAAACTGTAAAAGCGGCGGCAGAAACGATGGAGGTTATGCCGTCGGAGTTTGAAGTTGTTGCAGCCGCGGCGTTTCAGTATTATCTTGACCAGAAATGCGACTATGTTGTTTTGGAAGTCGGGATGGGCGGGCGGCTTGACGCGACAAATATTATCAAGACACCGCTTGCGGCGGTCATTACGACCATTGGACTTGACCATACCAAACACCTTGGCAATACGATAAAAGAAATCGCGTTTGAAAAAGCCGGGATCATCAAACCGGGCGGAGACGTAGTTGTATATGGACAGGGCGGAAAATCCGCCGAAGTCTTTCAGGAAGTTTCTTCCGAGCGGGGCGCAACGCTTACGTTTTCGGATTTTTCGAAAATCGAAAAGCGCGGAGAAGACCAGGATTATCAGTATTTCAGCTACAAGGGAAGCGAAACCTACGCGCTTCCGCTGATCGGGGAGCATCAGCTTCGAAACGCGGCGACGGTTCTAGAGACCGTCAAGCTTTTAGAGCGAAAGGGCGTTGCCATTGGCGATAACGCCATCGCTGAAGGACTGAAGAACGCAAGCTGGCCCGGACGGTTTGAACTGCTTTCGAAGGATCCGGTTTTCATTCTCGACGGCGGGCACAATCCGGAGGGGGCGCGCGCAGCGGTTGACGCTCTAAAGAGCCGTTATCCGGGGAAAAAGGCAGTTGTGATCATCGCGATGACGGCCGGCAAGGATATCGGCACGGTTTGCGATATTATCAACGAGGTCGCGGTAGAATATATCGTAATCCAAGCGGACACGGCGCGCGCGATGGCGAAGGAAGAGCTAGCGGCGCATCTTGGGCGGTATCAGAAGCCGGTTGAGGTTGCGAAGACGATTCCGGACGGGATTGAACGTGCCCTTAAAGATAGAAAAGAAAACGAGATTGTCTTCGCGGTCGGGTCGCTCTACGCGGTTGCGGATATTCGCGGATATTTCGGAAAACAGTAAATCAGGCAGATCAATAGAGGCGAGAAAGAGAGAAAAGGTGAAGCGTAATTTTTTATTGAAACGACTGGTCATCACAGCGATGATGATCGCGCTCCAAATTGTACTATCCAGATTTTTGTCGATAACGACGCCGCTTATCAAAATGGGATTCGGATTTTTACCTATCGCGATTGTCGCGATGCTGTACGGGCCGGTTTACTCCGGCGTTGCCTGGGGGATTTCGGATTTGATCGGGGCGCTTATGTTCCCGGTTGGACCGTTCTTTTACGGGTTTACGATCTCGGCGGCGATAAACGGATTGATTTACGGGCTATATATCTATAAAAACCACTCCAAGATATGGAGAATCGTCGCGGCAGTATTGACGGCATCGGTTCTTGTTTCGCTTGGAGTCGACACGGTTTGGCTTACGATGTTGACCGGAAATCCACCGATGACCGTTTTTTTGTCCCGACTTCTCAAGACCGGGATTATGGCGCCGGTTCAGATTGTTACTATCACGCTCATAGGGAAACGGTTTCAGGAGTTTATTTACCGGAACAGTACGCTGGCGCTTGAAAAAGGAAAACTTCGGAATAGGGCGCTCGGTTATTTTAGCGGAGCGTTTCGGAATGACCGGGTTTCTATCAGCGAATCGGTCGCTAAAAATCTGTTCGCGCTTCCGGATTATCAGAAGGCAAAGACGATTTTTTGCTATGTCGGAAAGGAAACAGAGGTCGATACCGCGCGTATCATTGAGCGCGCACTGAGCGATCAAAAGAGGGTAGCGATTCCGCTTTGCGCCGCGAAGGGGATTATGACGGCGCGGGAAATCAAGAGCCTCGACGGCTTAGAAAAGGGGAAATTCGGCGTTTTAGAACCACCGGTAGACGCGCCGTTAGTTCTTCCGGAAGAGATTGATATCGCGCTAATCCCCGCGCTGATCTCTGACGCGAAGGGAAGGCGGATTGGCTACGGGGGAGGATATTACGACAGGTATCTCGAGAAACAGGCGGGGATTGAGAAACTCGTTCTCTGTCCGTCGGCGATGGTTGAAGAGAAGGTTCCAAGCGCGGGCTTTGACCTTAGGGCAGATATTTTGATAACCGAGCAAGGAACGCTCAATTTCAATTAAAAAAGAAAACCGCCGAAAGGCGGTTTTTGTTTTAGAGATCACAGGGGGAATGAAGCTTGAAATTGTCGGCATCAAATCCGCCGACGGCGCTGATAATATGTTGGTAGATCGACTCGGCGGCGGTATAACGTTTGGGCGTTGTCTCATCGCTAAAAAATGCGAGAGCTTTTGCTAAGAATTCGGAATCCGGAAATGGAGGAAGTCCATAGCGCTCGCGATAGCCTGAATCGATAATCCATCGGTAGAAATGATCGATCGGAGGAATCGGGGACAAGAGAAACCGGGCATAAAAGTTGGTTGCACGCTCGAAGAAAAGGGAGCAGTGCAGGAAGAAATCTGGGGAATCGGTATGAAAAGACCGGGTCAGTTCGTCAAAACTGTCGAACAGGGAATAGCATTGCATTTTGATCTGGGGAGGGGAGAGAGGCGGAAATTTTCTTTGTTGTTCTTTCCGACAATAGTCGATTAAATCTTTGGCGGTACCGTTTCTATCATAGACAACTTCGCCGCCTAAAATCATCGTAATTTCGATAGTCTTTGCATCTAAAAAGGCTTTTTCAATATAGCTCTCGATCTGTTTTTTGGGATTTGCGAAGTATTCGATCCGGTAGTTTTCGACGCGTTTACTTCCGCGTTCACGCCAATCGGCTGAATCGGACAGAAGGATATAGAGATCGATATCCGACCACATATCCTGATTGTTCGAGGCGTAGCTTCCGGTTAGAAAAACAACCTCGATTTCATCGAAGAAATCACATTCTCGAATGAACTGGTTTACCGCATTTTTGTAATCCAATTTGTACGCCTCCTTTGCATCATAAATCTTTGTTGATTGCATTATAACACAGCAACAAAAAAACCGCCGAAAGGCGGTTTTTTTAACAAATATCTTTCAGATTGACCTGTTTGATCAGAGAATCGATCAGCTCTCGTTCCGGCGGTTTTGTTCCGATCGTTGTTGCCGCCGCAGCGCTTGTTGCGATCGCAAGCGCGGCGGTTTCGCGAAGCGGAAGGTTTCGAAAGAGTCCGACGGCGAGCGCGGCGACCATACTGTCTCCGGCGCCGACCGGAGAACCGGCTTTGATTGAAAGACCTGGCGCGAGGATACATTCGGTTTCAGAAATAAAGAGGGCGCCGTCTTTTCCCATTGAGAGCGCGATTAAGGAAATCCCTTTTTTCAGAAGTGGAGCGGCCAGAGTTTTCCATTCCGCGGGGGATGGCTCCTTTTCAATTGAAAGGTATTGCATCAGCTCGTAGCAGTTTGGTTTTATAAGATCCGGACCGGCTTCGACTGCTTCGCGGAAAGCCGCGCCGTCCGCATCGACAATGACACGGCGCCCGTTTGCTTTTAGAAGAGCGGTTAAATCCCGGTAGCTTTTCGGGCTTGCGTTTCGCGGAAGACTTCCACTCAAAACGACGATATCAAAGGCTTTTGAGAGCGAAAGAAGCTTTTTGGAGAGACTGTTCCAATCGCTCTCTCTAGATTCAATTCCCGGTTCATTCAGTTCGGTCAGGTTTCCGTCGGAATCGAGCACTTTCAGGTTGGTTCGAAGGGCGCCGTCTGCCATGACAAAGTCATTTTGAATCTGTTCCAGATCAAGACTTTGCTTCATGCCGTCCCCGCCGTTTTTCCCGAGAAGCCCGGTTACGATCACCGGTTCACCGAGGACTTTTACGACGCGCGCAACATTGACGCCTTTTCCGGCATAGTCGGTTACGACGCCGGACAGACGATTGAGTTCGCCCGGAAGAAGCTTTTCGAGATGGGCGGTTTTGTCGATACAGGGATTTGCGGCAACAGAAAGTATCATAAATCCTCTTTCAATAGAGTGATATCGTAGCGGAAGAAGTCGTGGCCATA
>CAZGYK010000060.1:0-8702 GCA_964530485.1 uncultured Oscillospiraceae bacterium | reverse complement strand
AAAACGCGTATGCGCTATACTGAAGAAAATCAAGCCGAGGTGTTTTTCTATGGGAAAAATCGTAGCAATCGGTGGCGGGGAAATGTCCCTTCGGGAAACCGAGACTATCGACCGCTATGCGATTTCGTTATGTTCGAAGGAGAAACCAAATCTTCTTTTTATTCCAACAGCAAGCCGTGACTCCAAGGGATATATTAAAGCCGCGAAAGAGTATTTCGAAAGCCTCGGCTGTGCGTTTAGTACGCTCTGTATCCGAACAAAAAACCCACCAGACGATCTGGTCGAAAAAAGAATCCTGAACGCTGATATCATCTATGTCGGCGGTGGTGATACCGTTCGAATGATGGAGAAATGGAAAGAGCGAAAGCTGGATACCTATCTGAAAAAGGCGTATGAGAAAGGGGTTGTCCTCTCCGGCCTCTCCGCCGGATCAATCTGCTGGTTTGTTTTTGGCCATAGCGACAGCAATTCGTTTCTGATAGACAATTCCAACTGGGAGTATGTCAAAGCATACGGGCTTGGGATAATTCCCGCAGCCCATTGCCCCCACTACAACGAAGAAGGCCGCGATGGATTCGATACGATGATGGAGAACGAAACGATCCCGGGTATTGCGCTGGAAAACGGGGTCGCCCTCGTTGAAGTCGATGGCCGTTATACAATCATCAAATCCAGCCCGGAACGAAAAGCATATATACTCCGATATTCCAATGGCCGGATGGTAAAGGAAGAACTCCCGGAAGGTGAACCGTTTCAGCTCAACGAATGAGCCTAATACAATTTGTGCTTTACCCTAGGAGGAAACAACTCTTGTACAGTGAACTTTTTTCGCTCATGCAAAAACCGGCTCTTTACGAACCTAGTTCCGCTCCGTTTTGGAACGATCAACATATATCGAAAGGGATGCTGGCCGCCCACCTCAACGCCGGATGGGACGCTGCAAGCCGAAAGCATAGCTTTATCGACCGGTCTGCACGCTGGATTTCTGAAATTGCCCCTCCCTTAGAGTTCCCGAAACTTCTCGATCTCGGTTGCGGTCCCGGTCTCTATACGGAACGTTTTGCGGCTCTCGGTTATGATGTCACAGGGATCGACTTTTCCGAGCGGTCCATCTCCTATGCAAAAGAACAATCCGCCCTCTCTAAAAGCTCCGTAACCTATTTTTGTAAAGACTACCTTTCAATCGATTATATATCCGCCTTTGATGTGATAACGATCATCTACTGTGACTACGGTGCCTTGTCGCGCACAGCAAGGATTCAATTTCTCGCCAATGTTTATAGAGCCCTTCGCCCCGGCGGAAAGCTGATTCTAGACGCTTTTACGCTGAAATATTTTGAACGCGAAACCGAATCTACCTCTTATGAATACTGTGAAGATGGTGGCTTTTGGAGCGAACTTCCCCATCTCGTACTGAATGCTACCTATCGCTACCCGTCTGAAAATACGATTCTCCGCCGACACATTGTCCTAACGGATAGCGCCGCAGAGCATTATAACATCTTCGAGTGCCGTTACTCGATCGAGTCCCTGTCCTCGGAAATTTCGGCTGCCGGTTTTTCCGGTTTGGAATTCTTTAGCGACGTCGCCGGAAAACCTTATTCCAAAAAAAGCGACACCATTTGTGGCATCTTTACGAAATAGCGGAACGCTTTGCCGCCGTATCTCAATTGTCGAGATACGTTTTGCTGTGGCAAAAGCTATTCTCCGCTCCCACTTTTTTGCGCTCGGTATGAGGTACGAATCATGGTGATACGAAAAGCAATCCTAGACGACCTTCCCGGCATAATCAAACTATACGATGAATTTTTTCGGTACAATCATACTCTCCAGCCTTCCTATTATTGCGCTGCTTCATCGAATGAGGATTACCCAAAAGAGACAATCCGTAATGAAACCGCCGATCTCCTCGTCGCAGAGAACGATGGAAACCTGATCGGAATGCTCCATATCCGGGAATCTTCTACCCCTCCTTACGACGCATTCGTTCCTCACCGATTTTCTGAAATCGTCGATTTTATCGTCACCGAAAGCGAGCGCAACAAGGGAATCGGTCAAAAACTACTCGATGCCGCGAAAGAATGGACGGCGGAACGAAATCTCGATTATATCGAACTTTTTGTCCTTTCGGATGCAAAGAACGAAAACCGGTTTTACAAAAATCAAGGTTTTAGAGCTACCTCGGAAACCTTGCGATATTCAGTAACACATCATAAGAAAGCTGAGGACAAAGAACCATGATCATTCGTAGGAAAAGCGACGCGGAAGTCATCGCGTTTGACAACTGCCATGACGGAGTCGGAACCGTCTTTTGTGAGAACATGCTAAAACCCGAAGACAGCCAATACGGTTTCCGTTGGTTCCATTACGACCATATTCCCGCGGGAACAACGATAGGCGAACATCTACATACAGGAAGCGAGGAAATCTACTTTCTTCTGGAAGGACGCGGTACGCTCATCTTTAACGGCGAGCGAATCCAAATGAATCCCGGCGACCTCTCCCTTGTTACCGACGGCGATACCCATGGTTTTTTGAACGACAGCGATTCCGACGTGATCATGATCGTTACCGAAATTCGTCCGCAACAATAGACGAACCTACCAGTCCTGTGGAGCATTTGTAATCGATGATTTTGGTATTTCGTCATATGTAGTCAAAAAAAGAGACACCCGAGGGTGTCTCTTTCGTTTCTTAGCTTAGAAGCGGAATGCTCCCATTCCCGGATATGTTGCCGATACGCCAAGCTGTTCTTCGATGCGGAGAAGCCTGTTATACTTCGCAACACGGTCGGTTCTGCAGGGCGCGCCTGTCTTGATCTGGCCAGCGCCAACTGCAACAGCGATGTCGGCGATCGTGGTGTCTTCGGTCTCTCCCGAACGGTGAGAGATAACGGTTGTATATCCCGCTGCGTGCGCCATATCAATGGTGCGGAAAGTTTCGGTCAAAGAACCAATCTGGTTGACCTTAATAAGGATCGAGTTTCCTGCTCCCTCTTTGATTCCGCGCGAGAGGCGTTCTACGTTGGTAACAAACAGGTCGTCTCCGACGAGTTGTCCGCGTGTTCCGAGTGTCTTGGTCAGGTTAATCCAGCCGTTCCAGTCCTCTTCAGCCATACCGTCTTCAAGAGAGACGATCGGATATTTATCAAACAGGCCCTTCCAGAACGAAACGAGTTCGTCGCTTGTAAGGTTCTTCTGCTTCTTCGGAAGTGTGTAGCCGCCCTTATCGTTGGCCCATTCGCTGCTCGCCGGATCCATCGCAATTTTGATTTTGTTGGTATATCCTGCCATGTCGACTGCTTCAAGGATAACCTTGATGGCGTCTTCGTCGGCTTCAAGGTTCGGCGCGAAACCGCCCTCGTCTCCTACCGCTGTCGCAAGGCCGCGGCTCTTAAGAAGCTTCGCAAGGTTGTGATAGATCTCCGCACACCAACGAAGTCCTTCGCGGAAATTCTCTGCGCCTACCGGCATAACCATAAATTCCTGGATGTCAACGTTGTTTGTGGCATGCTCGCCGCCGTTGAGAATGTTCATCATCGGAACAGGAAGCACGTTGCTGCGCGAACCGCCAAGATAGCGGTAAAGCGGCATGCCAAGAGCTTCGGCTGCTGCTTTGGCTGTCGCAATCGAAACAGCAAGGATCGCGTTTGCGCCAAGCTTGCCTTTGTTCTTCGTTCCATCAAGGTCAATCATGATTTCGTCGACAACAACCTGCTCGCGCGCGTCAACGCCGATCAGTTTCTTCTCGATTTTATCATTTACGTTTTCAACCGCTTTGAGAACGCCCTTGCCCATGTAGCGACCTTTGTCTCCGTCGCGAAGCTCAACCGCCTCAAAAATTCCTGTCGATGCGCCGGAAGGAACAAGCGCAAGACCAACAGCGCCGTTTTCCAGAGTTACTTCCGCTTCAACCGTCGGATTTCCGCGCGAATCCATAACCTCGCGGCCATGTACTTTCGCAATTGCAAACTTGTTGCTCATTTCATAACCTCCATTTTTTCAAATAGCCATTGTGACTATATACTTTCGAATCTGGATTTCATTTTGGTAGACAAAAAATTAACCTATATCATCATACACCATTCCCCGATGAATGAAAAGAGATAAGCTAAAAATCGTTGTGGACGATATTCGTTATTCCTCTAGAAGAACCTATCAACCAGAAGTTCAGTCATATTCTATGTTCCTTGTGCCCAAATCACTCTATATCTCAATTGAATCTGTCCCCGGTGGTAAAGTCCACATGCTCTGACAACAAAGACAGGCTATGGATGATTTCCATGCCTGTCTTTGATTCCGTATCAAATTTCAGTTTTGTCCGCAAGAATAACCGTTTTCTCCGGCTGATCCACCGTCAGGAGAGAATCTCTTCTGTATCATTCCGGGGTTCCCCGATATAACTTTGAGATCAGAAAAAGCAACGCCTTAAATCCCTGCCTATTTCTCCTGGTCTTCCTCAAGGTTGTCCGCTTCCCTCATCTTTTCAAGCTTTTCCCAGAGCCGAACAAGGTTAATTGGCTTCTTCGGTCCCGAAGTACGCTCTATTGGACGTTCTGTCGTCGTCTCCGGTTTCTTCTGGTCAATCGCCATCTGGATAATCTCCGGCTGACGTTCAACGCTCGGAGCCGCCGGTTCTTCCAGCTCGCTCAACGCAGAGGCCAAACGCGATTCTAAAGCGCCTTCAAACAGCGTGCTGATTCCGGCGTCTTCCGGAATTTCAACCGGCCAAACCTTCTCTTCGGGTTCCGACAATGTGGAAGCTGCCTCCGGTACCGGCTGATCAGCTACTTCTTCGCCTAAATCATTCTCGGGCTCTTCCTCTTTTGCGTTTTCCTGATATCCTAAGTCGTCCCGGTCCAAGGTCTCAAAAGGAACTTCCTTTGCGGGCTCCTGCTCAATTTCAGTCACATTTTCTTCGATTTCAACAGCCAAAGGCTCTTCAAAAGAAATGTCGTCTACTTCATCCGCGCGAAACAGTGCCTGCGGCTCTTCTGCCTCAAAATCTGCGCCCGCAATGTCCTCGGTCAGCTCTTCTTCCGGTTCGTCTTCGCTGATTTTCGTATAAAGTATCTCCGGGATCCATTTCTTTAGATGACGTCCGTCATCAAGAACCTCATCCGATTCTGCTATTGATTCCATTCGTTCCGGGGCCGCTTCCACCTTAGGCGGTTCGTCCGGCCATACTTGCTGGTACCAATCCTCGGAAAGCTCAACTCGCGTTCCATTCTCTGCTTTCTTTGCGGAGATTTCGTCTAATAGAGCTTTGATCGCGTCGCGCTGTTCCCCTTTCGCCCGCTCCGGTTTATCCGCCGTCTCCTGATCAACAGGACGGTTGACTTCCGGTGTTACAATCTCGCGCTCCGGTTCCGGTTCTAAAACAACTGCCTGAATTTCCTCTTGAATCGCGTCGTCCAACTTACTTGGCGCTGCGTCAATGTCAGTCGAAGGTTCGGCTATCGTTTCCTGTTCCTCTTTTGCCTCGGCACGCTGTGCAAGTTCATCTTTCAATTGCTGAACGAAGATGTTCGGCGACTCGGCCGTTTCCGCCTCTTCCGATTGCGCTGTCACCTCAGGTGGAATGTCAATGCTCGGTGCCTCTTCTACCTTAAAGACTCTCTTCTTTTGTTTTACCTTTTGTTCAACCGCCTCGGTGGAGAATACCGGCGGTTTCTTTGCTTCCTCAGGTTCAGCAGGTTTCTTTTTCTGAGAAGCTACCGTTTTTGATACGATGAGATTTCGGTAGATATCCTCTTCGTCTACCGCGACCAAAATAGGATAAACCATCGATGCCTTTGTATTATACGGCGCGAGTGCATCCATCATTTCGGCGATACTCGCGTATCGGTCTTCGGGCTCTATTGCCATTCCCTTTTCAATGATCCGGGAAAAGCTTCCGTCGATCATGTCGTCATCAATAACCGGTATTGTATCCGGTTCCTCATAATCAAGCCCAAACGGATCTCTCTCAATTTTGAGTTCCGGCACATAGATGGATTTCGCCCCTCTGATCTCTTCAAACAATTCGTTTGAAAACACCTGCTTTGCTCCATTCAAACGATTGTAGGCATTTTCCGGGGCCTCTCCGGTGATGAGATAGTAAAGGATTGCCGCGAAGCTGTAAACGTCTGTTTCAATGCCGCATGTCACGCCGGTATAAACTTCAGGCGCGGAAAATCCTGGATAGATTACGCCCTTATACTCTTCCGCCGAAGGGTTGATCACAAACGTGTGGTTTTTAATCTCTATTGCGTCGGGGCGAAGACTTGGGAGCGTCTCCTGTTTTTGATGATAGGCTTCAATTGCCGAAGCGACCGGCATCAAAACGGATACAGCCGAACGCATGTCAATATAGCCGGTCCGTCCGGCGCGATATGCTGTAAGAGTTGCAGGAAGCGATGGAAGCTTCTCAAGCTCTCGTTTGATATTTCGCTTTTGACGCTGATTCTCAAAAAACCGAATCTTCAAATGTTACCCCGCCTCTCTTCGTATCAAAAATATCCGAAAATCCGGATTCAAAAACCGCCCGCACTAACAATCCCTTTGAGAAACACCCTGTCAATCCGACTTTTTCCCTCTGAACAGGACGAGTTTTCTCGAAAAAAAGTTCCAGAAAAAAACGACAACCGTCGCGACGATTTTACCGATCATATAGTAATACCCGGTATCTATCGCGCTGCCAAGAATTCCGCGTTCCGCTAATGGACCATCAAAAGCGGAGATGATCGCGTTGTTGATCAAAAGCCCGACAATCGCAAAAACAACAAACAGCATAAACCGCAATACCGCATTTTCAACGCTTGAGCTACGAAATGCCCACAATAAAGACATCAGGTAGTTTACGACAACTCCAACCGTAAATCCAATCGTAGCTGCTGTGATAACGGATGCGCCAAAAAACTCTTTCGAAAGTGTAAGGACGCCAAAATCCGCAACAAACGCAACCCCGCCGACAAAGAGCGAACGAAAAAATTCAATCATCGCATTTTTCGCCGGGCCAATAAACAGATCTTTTAACGTGATCTTCTGATTCTCCAATCGTTTCCTCCAGGCTCTATTCACTTGCGTTTTTCCTATTTATTCAAATACTAACAGCTTGCTAACATGCTACTAGATCTATTCTATACCCGACGGCAAAGAATAGCAACGCTCATATTCCTGTGTCATTGATTTCTCCTGGACCTTTTCGCGAGACCCATTGTGGCTGCCCCGCGGCTCCGGCTCGGTTGAGATCCTCAGCCTTCGTTCTCATCTTATCGAGATACATATTGGAATCCGCCATATCGATACAGTGTCTGATATCCTGGTAACCTACCTCTTTTACGGAATATCCAAGCGCCATTGAAGGCTCAATTCCGTTACTTGCCGCCGCTTTCATCGCAACCTTAATCTGATCGATCAGGATTCGTGCGCGGCCAGCCGGGTGATTTGGGATCAAAACCATGAATTCGTCGCCGCCTATCCGCGCTACCCGAGCGCGGGGTGGACAGGTTTTTTCCAGAACATCGGCCGAAACAGTCAGGAGAATGTCCCCGTAGGAATGTCCCATTGTATCGTTGACCCTTTTTAGGTTGTTTAAATCCCCGATCAGAACCGTAAGCGGAAGCGCCTCTGGCCTCTCTTCAAATTCCTCAAGAATTTCATCCATCCGCCTGCGGTTGATCAATCCGGTCAAAACATCAATACCGGAAATTTCGTCGAGATTTTGGATCAGCTTTCGATTTTCCGTCACATCCTCAACAATGATGATCCCACCGATAATTCCGCCGAATCGGTCAAAAAGCGGTTTCTTCCTCATATTGATGACGCGGTTGTTATTCAAATAGTAATCAATTCCGCTCTCCTCATCATCCAGCTGCTCCTCCCGTGCTACGCTTCTTAAAAAAGCTGTGTTGACTTTTTCGAAATCAGCTTCTCTTCTGTCAACACCAATCTCCATCATCCATAAAACCGCCGCTCGGTTTTTACTGACAATCTTGTCCTCATCATCAACAAGAAACACCGATTCTCCGATCAGATGATAGACCTGCTTTCTCGCCTGCCGGAAAAAAAGGATCCCTCGGTTTCTGCTTACTGCAAAAAAGAGCAGTACCGAAGAAAGAGTCACGGAAACCAACGAAAGATCAAACGGGAAGTTCCCAAACACAACGATGACGTTCCCGATTACCGAGACAAGAATTCCCGCCATAATCAATGCAGAGGGCATCCGGTAAACTTCCGGAACCCTGCTGTTCTGAACGAAGGTTATGATTAGCGAGGTGATAATCAGAATATAACAATACCCGAGGTGTACCCAAAACCACGGGCCGCGGTCGGTTACAACAATGTGTGACGGATAGGTGCTGATAATCTCGAAACTCCCGCGCAAAAGCGTATGATACTTGCTGGTAAAGGAAATTAGCGTCATCAGTGCAGGGATAATAAAGAGCGATGTCATGACCTCACTTGGAAACGACTGGTCCATTCCGTAAAAACGGATAATAAGTAGAAAATAGGCCACCGTAGAAAGCGCAACGAAGGGCAACCCAACGTCATAGAAGAACCGGACCATCCCCGCGTCTTGAACAAGACTATAGAGAATATAGGTCACCTGCCACCCAAACAGCATCAAAAGAAGAAAAGTCAGGTTTCTGTCGAGCGGGCTCCTGTTCCTTGAGCGCAGTGAAAAACAGATCATCACAAGGGTGATGACCGCAATAGGAA
>CAZGYK010000059.1:1520-8837 GCA_964530485.1 uncultured Oscillospiraceae bacterium | reverse complement strand
CTCGGCCTCAGTAAGGATTTCGCCGGAATAGGGAATATCCGCAAGAAATGCCGCCTCGGTCAAGTTTGGGATTACATAATCCGCCGCCGCAATCAGCGTTCTCATCTCGGAAACATACGCGTCGTTAAAGCGCCGGTAAAGAGCCCCATGGTCCCCCATGACCGGGTCGAGGAGAACCAAGTTATCCTTTGTCTTAAACATCCCGATTAGTTGTTTCGCGACCGATATTTGATGAATCGATCCAAGGTATCCGACATAGATTACGTCAAACACCAGCCCAAGGCGCGAAAAATGCTCCAGAATCGGCTGAATGCTGTCGGTCAGGTCAGAGAACGCAACTTCTCCAAGACCGCCTGTATGCGTCGATAGGATGGCGGTAGGAAGCGGTACACATTCTACCCCCATGGCAGAAATCACCGGCAAAGCCAGCGTAAGCGAACATTTTCCAAAGCAGGAGAGATCCTGCATGGTAAGAACCCTTTTCATCGTTTCTCCTTAATACGGAAGCTCTATTTCAACATCGCCCAGCGGAAAACTGCTGCAAAGATTGATAAATCCGGCCGTCTTCTGGTGATCGGTCCGGTGGTCGCGGTATTCGGGAATAAATAGATCTCCCGCGCGCCACTTCGCCATACAGTAGCCGCACATCCCGCTCCGGCATCCGCTTATCGGCGCAACCCCGCCCCGTTCCAGCGAGGTAAGAAGACTCTCCTTCGTCAGCGCAGGAACCGAATAGCTTGATCCGTCTTTCTTCGTTACCTTCACTGAAAAGCTCTTATCTTTCGCCTCTTTTGGATATCCGGGCAAAGCGTACACATCCTGTTCCTCTCCGCCGTAGTCGCTCCTGAGCTCTGAACGCAAGCCAAGCTTCGAAAACAGGGTTTCCATCGCGCGCATCATTCCGCGCGGCCCGCAGACAAAAAACGTGCTGCCGCCGAGGTCGATTGGAAGCTGCTTCAGAAGCGCCTCGGTCACGTAACCTTCGTAGACCCCCTCGCTGACCGGATGTTCCGCAACATAAAACACGCGGACCCCAGGGTTTGCCTTTGCGATTGCGTCAAGCTCGGTCTTATAAATAAAATCGGACTCGTAACCGCCACAGACAACCAGCGTAAGCGTTTTCGGATCTCGTTCCGGTGCGGTCCCGTAATCCCGCGCCATCGACATGAACGGCGTAATCCCAACCCCGCCGGAAAGACAGACAACGTTTTCCTTATCTATGCCTGGGCGATAGAAAAACTTTCCCTCCGGACGACTTACCAATACCGTGTCCCCTTTCTTCCAGCCACCAAATATCGCGTCAGAAACAAAACCTGTTCCGCTGCCGCCCTCTACGGCAATTTCGTAATATCCCAGTTCGGCGTCTTTCGGCGCGCTTGAAATAGAGTATGCTCTTCCGGTCACGACGCCTTTCGCTGTCGTCCGGATAAAGAGACATTGCCCTGGAAGAAAGCCGCGGGCAGCATTGCCGTCGGCGGATTTTAGCCGAAAACGCTTCACCTTTTCGGATGCAGGGATCACTTCGTCGATAATAAACGGAGAATGACGTTCCATATTTTTTCCTTTCGGTTGATTCAAACTCGTTTGGTTGTCCGGAAACTTCGCTTACATTTTCCGTCCCCTATTGTTTATTGTAGGAAAGCACCCGAAAAGTGTCAACAAAAAACCGATTAATTCGCTTCATTCTATCAGTATATGGGTTTTTTATGGTATAATTAAGAAAAAACAAAGGGGTTTCCGTCGTGGATAACAAAAACAAATGGTTCCGGATTGGAGAGCGCGCAAAAACCTTTCTGATTGTTGGCATCGCTTTGATTGCCGTACTAGTTTTTCTCCAGAATTTTGGCGTTGTTGTCCAGTTTATCAAAGATGTTTTCGAACTCATTTCTCCTTTTTTGTGGGGCATCGCGCTTGCCTATCTTCTAAGCCTTTTGATGACCTGGCTTGAGCGGAAACTTTTGTTCAAGATAAAAAAGAAGAAAACAAAGCGTGCTTTGTCTCTGACGCTAACCCTTGTTCTTTCCGTGGCATTTGTCGTTGGATTCTTCTTCGCCTTAATCCCACAGCTTGCTTCCAGTATTTCGTCGCTTGTCAGCGGTATTTCCGGTCACATCGAAGATGCCGAGGAACTGGTTATGGGTTGGGCAAACGATATTGGCATCTCCAGCTCATTCATTCATTCTATGTTCGGAAGCTGGGAAGAGATCATCAAAGCCGTCACCGATTGGGCGAAAAGCCTGATCCCCGGCATCGTCGGTGCCGGCGTCAAGGTCGGATCCGGTATCTTCAAAGCGTTTATTTCGCTTTTTGTTGCAATTTATGTATTGGTTGATATCGAGCGGCTACAGCGGCAGATTCGGCTTGCCTCACTTGCAATCTTTAGCGAAAAGCGGTTTAACCAGCTAGAAGTTGTTCGGAAAAAATGCCATAAGGCGTTCGGTGGATTTCTTGTCGGAAAAGTCATCGATTCAACCATCGTCGGAATCGCCTGTTTTATCTTTATGACTATCTTTGGGATGCCCTATGCGCCCCTAATCTCTTTTATCAACGCCGTAACCAACATCATCCCAACCTTCGGTCCTTTTATTGGCGGAATCCCGTCTGTCTTTATCATCTTTATTGTCGACCCGATCAAAGCGCTCTGGTTCGGAATTTTTATTATCATTCTCCAACAAATTGACGGCAATATCCTCGGTCCCTACATCCTCGGCGACGCGGTTGGTCTTTCCGCTCTCTGGATTCTGTTCGCCGTCGTATTTTTTGGTTCTATCTGGGGCGTTACCGGAATGATCATCGGGGTTCCCTTGTTCGCCGTATGCTATGATCTTATGGGAGATTTTATACGAAAACGCCTGAAAAAGCGCGGCTTAGACCCTGATAACCCCGATCAAACC
Organism: uncultured Oscillospiraceae bacterium; assembly: GCA_964530485.1. Lineage (GTDB taxonomy): Bacteria > Bacillota > Clostridia > Oscillospirales > Ruminococcaceae > WRIP01. The sequence continues at coordinate 5,943 of CAZGYK010000059.1, read as the reverse complement.
ATCAAGGAGGTTCTTCCCATCGAAGAACCGGATAAGTCCGACTTGTAAATTATACAAACCCATGGAGTAAGGAGGGAATTTTATGACCATGGCCGAAGTGTTTTCCGGTTTTTCAACGCTTTCGTTGCTTCTATTGATCGCCGGAATTGTTCTGCTGATTCTCGAGATGTTCCAGCCCGGATTTGGCGTTATGGGCGGAATCGGGATCGCCCTTTTGATCCTTGACGTTATCGTCTCAGCCAAATCATTTTTGCACGGCCTCATTCTCGGAGGAGTCCTGCTGTTGATTCTTCTCATTTTCTTTTTCTTGTTCCTCTGGCTCGGTTCTAAAGGAAAGCTGCCGAGAAAGATGATTCTTCTGAGTGAGCAGGGACAGGATGCCGGCTATGTCGTAGCGGATTTTGACCGTTATCTCGACGCTACCGGAACCGCCGTTTCTCCGCTTCGCCCTGCCGGGATCATGCGGGTAGAGAATGAAAATCTCAACGTGGTAAGCGACGGTGAATTTATTGAGGCCGGCGCAAAACTTGTTATCAAAAAGATCGAAGGAAACCGTCTTGTTGTCGAACGCATTTCCTGACATCTTCTAAAAAACTCTGTTAACAAAACCAATAAATAGAAAAAAGGAGTAATCAATGGATACAAACACAATTTTTTGGGCAATCGGCATCGCGGTAGGCGTAATCATCTTTCTCTCGCTCTTTTTCAGTTTTGTTCCGATCGGCCTCTGGATCAGCGCCGTAGCCTCCAACGTCAAGGTTGGAATTGTGACCCTGATTGGTATGCGCCTGCGCCGGGTTACCCCGTCGCGTATCGTTAACCCGCTTATTAAGGCAACGAAGGCGGGAATCAAACTTCCGATCAACAAACTCGAAGCCCATTATCTTGCCGGCGGTAACATCGACCGCGTCGTCAACGCTCTAATCGCCGCCCAGCGCGCCGATATTCCGCTTGAATTTGAACGGGCAGCCGCAATTGACCTCGCTGGCCGCGACGTCCTTGAAGCGGTTCAGATGAGCGTTAACCCGAAGGTCATCGAAACCCCGATCATCGCCGCCATTGCCAAAAACGGAATTGAACTTCGCGCGAAGGCAAAGGTCACCGTACGCGCCAATATCGACCGTCTCGTCGGCGGCGCCGGAGAACAGACTATTATCGCCCGCGTAGGCGAAGGTATTGTTACAACCATCGGTTCGGCCGAATCCCATGAGGAAGTTCTTGAAAACCCGGACAAAATCTCTAAAACCGTTCTCGGAAAAGGGCTTGAAGCAGGGACAGCGTTCGAAATTCTATCGATCGATATCGCCGACGTAGACGTCGGAAGAAACGTTGGAGCCCAGCTCCAGACCGATCAGGCCGAAGCAGACAAGCGGATCGCCCAGGCGAAGGCGGAAGAGCGCCGCGCAATGGCGGTCTCGCATGAACAGGAAATGAAGGCCCATGTCGTCGAAATGCGCGCAAAGGTCGTCGAAGCGGAAGCAGATGTACCGAAAGCGCTGGCAGCTGCTCTTAAGAGCGGGAAGCTCGGTGTAATGGATTATTACAACATGCAGAATGTCATCTCAGATACAGAGATGAGAAAATCTATCTCCGGAACCGGCGCAGTCGACAACAGCAAGCCTGATAAAGAGTAGGTGATCCTATGTATCCACCAAATCGACCGCGACCACAGTCCCCCTATCAGCCCTCAACCCAGCAGAGGACGTCTCCGCGAAAGCGGACTTCGCGGGAAGCATATTTTGAAACCGATATCGAGCGGCATGACCGCGAGGTAAAGGCAGCCGAAGCCGCCGCCTCTCCGAACCAGGGGATTTCATTTGGCGAAGGATTTGAGGAACGTCGGCCAAACCAGGCTAAAAAGCCTGAACCCGCGGCAAAAAAGACCGCTCCTGTTGCGAAAGAGCCTGCTCATTCCCTGCTTCTTCTCGACACGAAAAAGGCCCGAGAGGGAATTCTACTTTCGGAAATTCTTGGCCCGCCAAAAGGGAGAGCTTACTTTCAGCGAAAATCTTTTCGTTAAGCGAGCACGGAGCGCGAGTTTTAGGTTTTTGACAGTCAAAAACCTGAGCGAATGCGAGAAAATGGCGAAACGAAGTGAAGCGTTCACTAAATGACTTTTCTCAGAAACATTTTGATCCTAGGCTATCGGCGTACAACGCCGATAGCCTTTTCAATAAAACCCATGGTACGTTCAGCTACTCGGTATCTAACGTTTTGTGTTCATTCTAAGAGATAGGAGAGAAACAAATGTCGATTGAATTCAAACAGCTTTCTATAGGCAACGGGCGGGAAGAATATGATATGCTTCAGGACATCGATAAAGACGAATACGGATTTACCAATGAAGTAAAAGGCATGACCTATTCCGAATACCAAAAGTGGTTGGTATTCGAACAGGACATTTCCGAATCCAAAAATCTGCCCGACAACTGGATACCGCAAACGACATATTTTCTCTATATAAACGGCAAGCCGGTTGGAATCGCAAGAATCCGTCATCATTCAAGCGAAGCGTTGGAACAGCAAGGCGTCGGAAACTTCGGGTATGGAATTGCAAAATCCAGCCGCGGAAAAGGTTATGGCAATGTGCTGTTTCAAGAGATCCTAAAAAAATGCAAGGATTTAGGCTATTCCAAAATCCGTTCCTTTGTAAAGATCGATAACCTCGCTTCAAACCGTGTATTTCAAAGCAACGGCGCCAAACTCGTAGGGCAGTTCGGCGAGACGAAAAACATCTACGAAACATCTCTTTAGCGGAACGCTCTACTTCGAAACTGATTGCCAAACTGTCATCTTGATTGTCTAGATGTGTTTTTCCCTCTTTGCCGGCAATAACAGCGGATAGGACCCTTCGTCTAAACACAAAAGAGTTTTGAAAATGACCGACGATTTCCATTGTCTTCACGACAATCTTTCAGTATAATGACAGATACAACATAATGTGAATGAGGTATTCCAATGAATATGAAGCAGTGGTTCAACTCTCTTCTTTCCGAAAAAAATAAAAAGGCATTCCCAATTCTCTCCTTTCCGTCGGTTCAGCTTCTCGGCGTTACGGTAAGACAGCTGATTACCGACAGCGATCTTCAGGCAAAAGGCATGAAAGCGATTGCCGACCACTGCGACTCGCTGGCCTCTGTCAGCCTGATGGACCTTTCGGTCGAGGCGGAAGCTTTCGGTTCTACGATTAAAACCGACGACGATGAAGTACCTACCGTTATCGGAAGCATCGTCGCTTCAATGGAAGATGCCAAAGCGCTTGCAGTTCCCGACGTTGGAGCCGCAAGAACAGGGCTCTATCTCGAATCGATGAAAAAGGCCGTCGGGCTGATCAACGACCGCCCGGTTTTCGTTGGCGTAATCGGTCCGTTTTCCCTCGCCGGACGATTGATGGATATGACCGAAATCATGGTCAACTGTTATGTAGAGCCCGAAATGGTTCACCTGACGCTTCGCAAAGCAACCGACTTCCTGATCGAATACTGTAAAGCATACAAGGAAACCGGAGCCAATGGAATCGTTATGGCCGAGCCGGCCGCGGGGCTTCTTTCCCCCGATCTGATCGACGAATTTTCAACGCCTTACGTCAACGAAATTGTTCGTGCCGTCCAGAGCGACGATTTTGCGATGGTCTACCACAACTGCGGCAACACCATCCCGCTGATCGGCTCGATCAATAAAATTGAAGCGTTCGCGTACCATTTTGGAAACGCAATCGACCTTTCAGAGATGCTAAAACTTGTTCCGTCCGATAAGATTGTCATGGGCAATATCGATCCCGCCGGACAGTTCCGCAACGGAACCCCCGAATCAATTTACGACGACACAATGCGGGTCCTAAAAGCCTGCGCATCCCACCCGAACTTCGTCATTTCCTCGGGATGCGATATTCCCCCACTTGCTCCGCTTGCGAATGCCGATAGCTTTTTCAAGGCAGTCAGCGATTTTTACGCATAGCGTTACCCAAAAACAAATCGCCTTCTAGGCGTTGGCGTACTAAAAAAGGAAGCGGCAGATGCCGCTTCCTTTCATTATTTCTGTTGTATGTTCTTTTTTGCGTGCCGCTTTTCCCTTAAAACCGTCAGTTGATATACAACGACGAGCCCAATACTAAGAATCCCAAGGAATACCTGCATCCAGCCAACCGAAACGCGGTATCCGGTCGCTAAGTAATAAATTCCGCATCCCAGCGTAATAGCGCTAATTAGAAAGCAAAACATCGAATCCCTCCCGTCAACAACACTATACCATAAAATCAGTTTGGTTCAACTTTTTCGATACCATCTCAAATCAAATCGAAGCGAAAGTGCCTCTCCAAAAGCAATTCCAAATGCAACAAACTGGGAACCGATAGAAGTAATAATATTTTTATCCCGGACAAACGGCTCGCCCTTGACGAAGAATGCCGGATCAAAGCCGATTT
>CAZGYK010000059.1:0-1510 GCA_964530485.1 uncultured Oscillospiraceae bacterium | reverse complement strand
TCCACCACACTAGGGAGCATTCACATTTCGTTTGAAAAATGCAATGTGGAGTCGTTATCCCTAAAATCCGTACATTACGGTATAAAAATGATAGTTTTTTATATTTTGATGTAGAGATAGGTGATAAATCAAAGCCGATTTTCTCTAAATACTCTTCCGGGATCCCGACCATATACCGCTTTCCAGAAAGCAACCCTGCCCGCAGAAGTACAACCGGAGCGCTCGATATAGCTGGTTAAATGAAAAACGCAAAGCGCTTTGAAATTGACTGACTATATCGCCCCGATAATGACATCGTCTCGATCAAACCGTTTCACAAAATCCGCATATCTCGAATCGGTCGCGAGCGGTTCACAGTCCATCTCCCCCGTCAGAAGAAGCGCGTCATAGGACCGGGAACAAGTTCGTCTACCGAGAAATCCGGCAACACTCGAATCCCTTCCTCACTCACTACGGCTTCCTTATCCAACGTAAAAACATCAAATGGCTTTTCCGCCTGCATCAAAATTGAAAGTGCGACGCTCATTTGTAATTCGAAAACTGCGGATAGAGCAAAACCGCAACCTTTTTCATGCTTCGGCCTCCAGCAAGTAGGATTCGATATTCCCAATTACTTTTTCCCCAAGCCGCTCACGGCTGAGCGACGTATATCCGGAGGACTTTTTTGGGCTGATTACGTTCGGAAGGTGAAGTAAGGAACCGGTCGGATCAACCGCCGCAGCCGTATCTCCAAGGAGATAGTTAGATCTGTCATCTAGCCACTTTCGCGCCGCGTCGATCTCGAAGGACGGCCCTATCGACGTATTGATGAGAATCTTGCCATTTCCAAATAGATGAAACTCCTCTTCCTTTAACAACACAACGTTCTTATTGAGACAGGTTGAGAGAATATCGACTGTCCCTAGCAGTTCTTCCAGCGGAAGATACTTGTATCCCTCCTGATTCTCTAAATCCAGTTTTCTCGTCCTGCTATAGTAGAAAACGTCGGCCCCGAAAAATTTTAGCGCCCGCGCGACATAAAATCCGCTTGTTCCAAGCCCGAGAATCCCGATTTTTTGTCCGGTAAACTCTAAAGGCTCTTCTTTCCACATCTGATCCCCGAAGCCATGCAGCAGACGGACAAGCTCGCTGACAACATATTCCGGAACCCCTTCGTCTCCATAGTCCCGAACACCCTTTACGACAATGCCTTTCGTTCTTGCAAACAGGATATCGACGTTTGCATGTTCCGGCGCATAAAGACTACAACACATTCCAATATACCGAAGGTCCCTACAGGCGGAAATCACGTCTCTATCAATCGAGGACGTATAGCTTAACAATACCGCGTCGGCATCTCCAATCCGTTGTATCATATCCCGGTTATTCCCCGGAACGTCCGGAAAAAAGACGGTTTCCTTGGCGTATTTAGAAAGTTTTTCTTTCCAATGATCCGAGATGTTTACCGGTTCAACGACAACAAGTTTTCGAAACATAACGCCCTCCAGTCTTTGACTATCCTTATTACGCA
>CAZGYK010000058.1:0-8882 GCA_964530485.1 uncultured Oscillospiraceae bacterium | reverse complement strand
TGTTGCCGATAACCGCAGGATAATTGGACGGCATATCCATAAACATCACTACCATACCGCCTATTGGAACTCCGGCATACATAACTTTGTCGCGGTCGGCATCCATCACTGGGTTGCTTGGGTCGGGCGGTGCTTCACCGTAAGTCATAAGATTTCCAACTTCCGATCTGAACACTTTTGCGTAAAATTCAACGGCTTCACGGCAATTTCCATTGAAGTTAATAAACATTTCGAGTTGCACGAAAACACCTCTTTCAATAATTGAAATATTGTATTTTAACTATATTTTACCATGACTTAAAAACCAAAACAATGCCATCCTCAAGCCATTTTGGGTAAGGTGAAAGGAGTCCAAAATATATTTACAGGAGGACATTGACGTCGGACGATAGCGCTATCCGTTAATGCTTCGATGCTGACTGGGTGCATACTGGCAGAAGCTCTGTGTAAGATGGAAAGTGAACATGGCAAGGTATAGGCGTTACAGAGAAAGCACAGTTTTTCAAACAAAGAAAAAGTATACGGATATACAGGAGAACATATCCTTAACTATCAATGAGCTTGTAGAAAAGATAGTTGTTCATCGGGCACAGGGCGTTGGCAGAACAAAACGCAGCAGCTTGAAATCTATTAACCTTGAAACGTATGGGGTTGCCTGCCGCAGTACATATAGTTGGCACAAGGGCGGGTATAGCGGTTGTGTATATCATGAGAAAAGCTGGTTAACGCAGGTAGGAGTAACCGAAAGGTTACTCCTACTTACAGAGTGTTTTTGTCCATATGAACATTCGGCATTGTACGAGTATTCATAAGGACAAACTCAAAAACCTACGTTGTTAAGTGATGTGATCACAAAAATACCAGTTGTTCTGTAGAGGAGCAATTATTCGATACGACTTATTCTGTTGTAATTCTTCGTTGGCTTGCGCGTCAGAAGCATATGCAAATCCGGTGGAAGCTCCATCAAAAAAGCCCCTGTATGTAAAGAAAAACACAATTTTACTGTCTCCATCTCCATCAACAATAACCTCTCCACCACCGCGCGACAAACTCGCGTATTTTAGGGGCAAACTAACAACATAGTGTGTATATTTACCCGTATCAGCCAAAAGAGCTTCATGTGCCGCATTGTCAAAAGCCGGTGCCAATATCTTGAATCTTGCTCTCTCATATACATCGTCAAGCGGTAGAAAAAACGACGCCAGAAATACAACAATAATGATCAAGCGAAGCCAGCTGTTACGGGAAAGTTCACTATACCTCCAACACCTAATTGTTTTTATCAGAGCAATAATACAAATAACCGCCACCGTAACAAAACATATAACCATTAACGGAAAGATCAGAAAGTCTGTTATCATCGCTACGATTACCCACTGTAACATCAAAAAAAGAATCCAAACAGCTACGGAAATAATAAGCATAGGGAGAGGAAAGGGGGTTGGCTTTCTTTTTTTTGGACGCAAACTAAACACCTCTTTATTGTATTGTATGACTATATTGTAGCACAAAAACTCGATAATCAATATATAATTATCGAAAAACAATATATATCGTTGTTAATCATTAGTCAAAAAAGCAAGTGTTCAAAAAGAACACTTGCTTTTAATTTGGTACGGATGTTCATAAGGACAAACTTCAAAGCACATAGAATAAGTTTGCCGGCGCAGACAAGCAAATACTTCGATCATTTAGATAATGAGAGAGAGGCTATGACTGAACCTGTGAATATTCCTTTAGGGACAAAGAATTTTGGTTTGATTCGAGTAAAAAATGATTTTGAGAGTATTCAAGCAGGTGTTTATTTAGATGTTTTCCAGCGCCGCACTTGGATAATTCGATTAGTTCATTTAGACCTGTAGAACTTTTAAATTCAATGTCTGAGTAGAGTACAACTGGTATTTGGCGATTATACTTAAATCTTTTGTCCGGCTCTCCAGATTTGTTTACATATTGCCATGTGTGATAAATAACGGTTGCATCGCGCGGTACTATGCCGCTTTCAACAAATTGTTGGTTCTGTTGAGCGACTGTTAAGTTTTCATACCCAATTCCAACAACTTGCCTTCCCTGATAAATCAAAATACGTTCGGGCAAAAAATATATAGTTTGCTTTCCGACTGGAACGGAAGGGACTAAAACATTGGTCTTGACTCCGGGAGGCGCTTTATAAACGACATTGATAGGAGTACGTTTGACAACGGTATCAGCACCTGCGTGATACTTTTGATTATGAACACGTGCTTGTGCAGACACATGCCATTTCTTTTGGCTAGAAAACAACTCTTGAAACGCATTGTAAAAAATTTGTGTTTTATTCTCAATTTCTTGTTCAATATTGTAGAAAATTATGGTGGTTTTTCGTTTCCTGTCTATTAGTAAATAGGTGCCAATAACAGCGAAAAGTGCAAAATATGGGCCTACTACAGGAATAAGTGCGAGCAAGAACATAAATGGCCAAAAAGGTATGATCTTTTTCTTGCAATTAATTTCGTTTATCAAGTCTTGCGAAGATGAATCGATAATTTGTGCAATGTCATCGCTTTCAATTTCTTGAAATAGTAGTTCGTTTTGTGCTCGGGTTTCCGGGTTAATGGAAGGGTTAATCACTGGCTGCTTAGGCATAACTTTTGTTTTTTTTGTGCCCAATGCCGCTTGATAATTGACGCCGTTTTTACCTATATGTACATAATATCCCTTTGCCCCAGTTCCTATACGAAACCCCTTTACACCCACAGATACACCGGTTCCTGATTTCGAAAAATTGAAACGAACTCCACCAAAGCTGACTGATTTACGAAGATAAAATCCCATGTGAAATCTCTCCTTTACGAATGGTGTAGATTTTGTTTACATACTTCATCAGATATTCCCATAAACATGACAAAAGTACTCAAGTCACAATAATATCATGATTAATACCCTTGGATTGTAATAATGATAATATTAATGTGTAAAATAATATAATAACATAGATAGTCCATTACTATCTTAAGTTTTCTTATATGCAAAAACAGGCTGGCTACTGCCAACCTGTTTTTGTCCTGATGATATCCGAGGGTTTCTCGGAGTGGTGCCGCTGACCGGAATTGAACCGGTACGATATTGCTATCGAGGGATTTTAAGTCCCTTGCGTCTGCCGATTCCGCCACAGCGGCGCATTGGATACTTGTTACTGGAATCGGAACTACTAAAGTCTACAACAAAGAAAATTGCTTGTCAAATAGGAATTTCTCTTAGCGGGCATAGAGTAACCGAACGATCCAAGAGCTAAGCGCTGAGGGCAAAAGAGGAAATAAAACAGAATAAATCTGATAAAGGAACCCGATAGAATACATAGGTTTAACATGCTTCTTTTTGGCGATTTTACAGATCCTTTTTGCGGCGTAACTGCTTGGCATACCATTCTGCTCGTCTTTCTCCATTCGGGATACGGAGCGGCTGATACGACCGGCGTAGAATTCGTCCCCCTCGTGCTCTTTTTTTCTTGAATCTGTAAAGCCTGTTGCGATGTCACCCGGCTGGATTGCGGTAACGGAAATCCCGAAAGGCTGAAGTTCGTTTCGTAGCGAACGTGTAAGAGATAACAGAGCGGATTTTGTTGCGGAATAGAATGCTTGAAAGGGGATTGGGATGATTCCGGCAACCGAGGTGATAGAGATGATTCGGCCGGACTTCTGTTCCCGCATCGTAGGGACAACAGAACGGATCAAATGAAAAGAGCCGAAGAAGTTGACATCGAAAATTCGTTTTGCATATTCTTCGGATGTAAACTCGATAGCGCCGGAGATCCCCATTCCGGCGTTATTGACTAAGAGATCAATTCGCTGCTGTTCGCGAATAACCTGTGCGACAGCCATTTCAACAGTATCTGGATCAGAAACGTCGCAGTCAATATGAACCACTCCGTCAAAACTCTTGCCGGAGCGGCTCAATTCATAGGTTATATATCCGGCGTCGGATAAGAGTTTTACAACGTCGTGTCCAATTCCGCCGCTTCCGCCGGTTACGATAGCTACTGATTTCATTTTATGACTTCCCGGTTTTTAAGAACGCGCGCGATGATGTCCATGGCTTCATCGAGAATCGGTTCCGTATGTGTTGCCATATAACTTGTGCGAAGCAAACACTCGGTAGCAGGGGTAGCCGGTGGCATTACAGGATTGATATAAACTCCGTTGTTGTAAAGGTCTTTTGCGACGATTAGCGTATTTTCAATGTCATAGGTGTAGATCGGGATGATCGGAGTCTCTGACTCGCGTATTTTAATATCACGTTTTTTGTAACCGTTGCGTGCATATCGGGAAAGATCAGAAAGGCGTGTTACGATTTCCGGGTGCGATTCAAGATAGCGAAGAGCAGTCAAAGCAACCGCTGCGCTTGTCGGAGTGATGGATGCAGAGAAGATAAATGGTCGCGAGTTGTGCTTTACGAAGTCGACTACATAATGCTCTCCAACCATATAGCCGCCGAGGCTCGCGAGGGATTTGCTGAATGTCCCCATATAGATATCGATTTCATTTTCAAGATCAAAGTAGTTTGCGGTGCCTCTTCCGCCTTCGCCGAGAACGCCAAGGCCATGAGCATCGTCAACCATCGTTCTCGCTCCATATTTTTTCGCGAGACGAACGATTTCGGGTAGGTTTGCGATATCGCCTCCCATGCTGAAAACACCATCGACGACGATCAGCTTTCCGGCATTGTCCGGAATTTTCGAAAGAACCTTTTCTAGGTCTTCCATGTCATTATGCTTAAAACGAACCATTGTGCCCATGCTCAGCCGGCATGCATCGTAGATACTTGCGTGATTTTCCCGGTCGCAGATGACATAGTCGTTTCGTCCGACGAGGGCACTGATTATTCCGAGGTTGGATTGAAATCCGGTAGAGAATGTGACAGCAGCTTCTTTTCGAAGAAAAGAGGCCAGTTCCTCCTCAAGTTCAAGATGCATTCGGAGCGTCCCGTTCAAAAAACGAGAGCCGGAACAGCCGGTTCCGTATTGTTCCAGGGCCTTGATCCCCGCTTCAACAACTTCCTGATTCGTCGTAAGACCAAGATAATTGTTGGATCCGAGCATGATTCGGCGCTTTCCTTCCATCATGACTTCGATATCCTGGCGCGACTCGAGCGCATGGAAATAAGGGTATATCCCTTTTTCCTGAAAATCCCTGGCTAGGGTAAAATTTTCGCATTTCGTAAAAAGATCCATAAGCCAACCTTCCACCTGTTATTTATATAATACAGTTAATCCCAAACTGTAAAAGTATAGTAACATGCTACTATTGTTATTTCAAGTTTTTAACTACTTAGACAAGTTGCTTAAGCTTTGTTTCGCTTGGGTTTTAGTTGTATTCGTTTGGGAAAAGAGCTATGATATGTATAGAAAAATAGGTTCATAAACCAACCTTTGGATTTGCCATTTTATGTTATGAGATAGAGGTGCAGTATGGCGAAGCGTGTCTTTTTGATCGTATTAGACAGTTTTGGCGTCGGATATCTTCCGGACGCAGATTTGTTTGGTGATGTCGGAGCAAATACATTAAAAAGCGTAGCAATGTCGAACAGATTCCATGTGCCGGCGATGGGACGCATGGGGCTCTTTAATATTGACGGTATTGAGGTAATGAAGAGAGAACCGAATCCGCTTGCCAACTATGCTAAACTTGCGGAAAAATCTATGGGAAAAGATACGACGATCGGTCATTGGGAAATTGCAGGACTCATATCCGAAAAACCACTACCGACCTTTCCAAAAGGTTTTCCAAAGGACTTGATTCACGAGTTTGAAAAAGTGACAGGACGCGGCGTATTATGTAACCTTCCTTATTCTGGTACGGAGGCGCTCAAAGATTTCGGCGAGGAGCACATGAAGACCGGAAAATTGATTGTTTACACGTCAGCAGACAGCGTATTTCAGATTGCCGCGCATGAAGAGATTGTTCCGCTTGAAGAACTCTATTCGATCTGCCGGAAGGCGAGGGAAATACTTACGGGGCCATATGCTGTCGGAAGAGTCATCGCCCGACCCTTTGTTGGCACCGATCGCAGTACTTTTAAGAGAACACCGAACCGTCATGATTTTTCGCTGGTACCTATGAAAGATACGATGCTTGACCTGTTGCAACGGGCATCTTACGATACTATTGGTGTTGGAAAGATCTTTGATATTTTTGCCGGAAAAGGGGTTTCGGAATCGTTCCCAACGAAAAGCAATCAAGAAGGAATGGATGTTTCGATTTCTCTTCTGGATAAGGAATTTTGTGGACTCGCTTTTATTAATCTCGTAGAATTTGATATGCTTTATGGCCATCGAAACGATGTGGATGGATACGCGAATGCGCTATCGGAATTTGATATTAGACTAGAGGAATTTATCAAAAAGATGCACCCAGATGATGTTTTGATGATTACTGCCGATCATGGATGTGATCCAGGGTTTACAGCGTCAACCGATCACTCAAGAGAATATGTCCCGCTCTTAGTTTATGGTGAACCAATAAAATCAGGAATAAATCTTGGTGTTCGTAACAGTTTCGCGGATATCTCAGCAACGATTTTGGCATATTTTAGTGTTGAAAACACAATTGATGGAGACAGCTTTTTCGAGCTGATCAAAAAGTAATGGATACAAATGCAACCCCGACTAAGCGCGAAATGCTTTCGGTATTAAGTGAAGATATACTCATACTAGCGGAACGATTTGACCGGTTTGCTGATAGCCTCGGATGTGGGCTGATTCCGCGCGTAGGAGCTAGGGCATATCGGCTTGTCTACTATAAAGCCGGGACAAGAAAACAGTTATTTACGCTAGAGTTTACTGCAAAACGATTTGTCGTCAGGGCAAACCTTCACCATATCGGGACATATATTGATTCGCTACTGGCAATGCCGAAAGAAATAGTCGATACGATCAAACTGGCGCGGCGCTGTACAAAGTGTAATCCGTCGCGCTGTAAAAGTATTGTCAAGTTTGAGATTGGGGGAGTTTCCTATAATCCGTGTGAGGGTGCGGCGTTTCTTTTTAAGAATCTTGATGAAAACGGCTGGGAAGCTGTAATGGAGCTGTTAAAAATAGAGTCTACGATTATCTAGGAGGCAGAATGAATCAGAAAATGTTGGAGCCCTTTGTCGAAAGCGTACGTCATATCAATCAGATGTGCGGCGTTTTGGTTCGAAAAGACGGGGAGGTTGTCGCGCAGCATCAGTGGCAGGAGGAGATTCGCCAAAACCAATTTTCGGTCACCAAGAGTTTTACAGCGACTGCGATTGGAATAGCAGAAGCAGAAGGAAAGCTATCAATTCATGATAAGGTTGTCGATTATTTTCCGGAATATATGACTAAGACAACAGCGCCGGATTGGAATGATGTCACACTGGAACATCTCCTAACGATGAGTATCGGTTTAAAAGAAGCCATATTGATCGGGGGAGATAAGTATAAAATGGCCGAAAGGGACTGGGCTACTTTTACGTTCAGCCAAGAATTTTCAGAAAGGCCGGGAGAAAAGTTCCTTTATACCAATGCGGGGCCGTATCTGCTCGGGATGATCGTCGAAAAGGTATATAAGATGCCTATGGTCGATGTTCTGATGCCCCGTCTATTTGATCCGCTTGGAATTGCGCTTCCGACGTGGGAACTTGATCCGATGGGACGAATTTTTGGTTCCAGTGGAATTATGCTTTCGGTAACTGATATTTCTCTTTTTGGGCAGTTATACTTACAAAAGGGAGAGTGGAACGGAATCCAATTGTTCCCGACGGAATGGAGCGAACGTGTTTCAAAGAAGCTGATCGATACAGGAAAAGAAGCAGACTATAAAAAAGGGTATAGCTACCTTTTCTGGTTGTCACCGTTTGGCGGATATCGCGCTGATGGAAGATATGGACAATATAGCATTATCTTCCCGGAAAAGAATGCTGTAGTTGCGATCAACGCATTTAATACCGACGACAATGACAGCATTCTTCCCTATGTTTGGGAAAAACTTTATCCAGAGATTTAATTTGCATATATTATTAGGAGAATCCAATGATCAGAACAAAGATTGTCTGTACCATAGGTCCGGCTGTTGATAATCCGGACTTAATGCGAGCCTTGATTGAAAGCGGGATGGACGTTGCCAGAATGAACTTCTCTCATGGCAGCCATGAGGAGCATGCGAAACGCCTGTCCTTGCTGCGAGATACAACAAAACGTCTTGGCGTAAATGTCCCGGTACTTCTCGATACAAAAGGTCCTGAAATACGCCTCGGCGTAATAGAAGAGGGAACGGTTGTTGTCGAGGGGCAACAGTTTACGCTTACGACAGAGACGATCGATGGTAATAGCTTTAGCGCATCGGTCAGCTATCAGGGGCTTCCTGCCGATGTCTCAGTCGGAGATAAGATTTTGATTGATGACGGTTTGGTTTCGCTTGAAGTAAAATCTATTTCAGGAAATTCGATCGTTACTGTGGTTGAAAACGGAGGCGCGCTGTCGAGTAGAAAAAGCGTAAATGTTCCGAATGCCAAGTTGAACCTGCCTTCGATGACCGAACAGGATATGCAGGATATACTCTTTGCGATTCAGAACGACTATGACTTTATTGCGGTTTCGTTTGTTCGCAAAAGAGAAGACATCTCTCGGATTTCGCGTTTCCTCAAAGAAAATGGTGGAACGGGAATCAAGCTTATCGCGAAGATAGAGAGCCGTGAAGGCGTTAACAATCTTGACGAAATAATCCGAGTTGCCGACGGTATTATGGTGGCCCGCGGTGATCTTGGCGTTGAGATACCGGTCGAAGAGATTCCGATTGTTCAAAAGGATATGATAGAGCGGTGCTACCGAGCGGGCAAGCCGGTTATTACCGCAACTCAGATGCTTGACTCAATGATACGGAACC
>CAZGYK010000057.1:0-8957 GCA_964530485.1 uncultured Oscillospiraceae bacterium | reverse complement strand
TGATGACGGGATTCTGAAGCATATGGGTGCGAAGGTCGTCAGCGCTTGTTACAATATCGAAACCGGAGTTGTAACATGGCTATGAGCGATTTCACTGATACGGAGGAGTCGCTGTCTTTTCGTCCGATTGCCGCAGGTTGGAAATATCTTATCCTGATTGGATTTTTGCTTCTCCTGTTTGCGTTCGGGTGTGTATTTTCCCCTTCGACTAGGGAAGTGATTGATGGGTTTCGGGTAATTTTAACCCACCCATCTACCGTTGACTTTGACGGTCTTGCTTGGGGCGGTAACTTTGCCCCGGCTTTTTTCAATAGTTTTTTACTGATGGCAGCGGTTCTGGCATCCTATCGCCTTTTAGGGATTGACCTTCAAGGGGAGCATCTTGCCGCGCTGATGATGACCGTAGGATTTTCCTTCAGCGGCAAGAACATCCTGAATGTATGGTTCCCGATTCTTGGCGTAGTACTTTATGCGCGCCTTTCGAAAAAACCGATGAAGGATATGATAGCGTTGGCTTGGTTTTCAACGGCGCTCTCTCCAGTCTTTAGTGTGACCGCGTTCGGCACAGAAAACCTGCCCGCCGGGAGCCTTGCCGCGCTGATGGTAGGAGCTGTTCTAGGAATTTTGGGCGGCGCGTTGACGGGCGTATTGTCGGCTTACCTTCCAGGTCTTCACAAAGGCCGGTTTTTATTTAATGCCGGACTTGCCGCCGGAACATCAGCGGTGTTCATAAACGCGATGCAGCGCGCTTTTTCTATTGGTCATGATCGATTCCCCTATGACGAAAGCAACTACGTTGCCGGGAGCAATCGTCCCCTCGGGCTTGCAATCGGAGTTCTGTTCCTCTATCTATTTTTGGTCGGGGTTTTGCTGAAAGGACTTCCGGGATTGCGAAAGCTCGCGACCCTTCGGACAGGCGGAAGAAATTTTGTTGAGAGCTATGGATTCGGCGCTTCGCTTGTCAATATGGGTATCATCGGACTTATGACTACTCTTTATGTCTTTCTTACTGGCAACGGGCAGTTTTGCGGCCCTGTCTATGCCGCGATTTGTACAGCGGCCGGTTTTGCTGCGGCAGGGGTAACGTTGCGCCAATATCTTCCGACGATGGTTGGGGTTTGCCTGATGGCAGCGCTAACAGGAGGAATTGGCGGAATTATCGGTTCGGGGAACTTTTTATCCGCGGCGGGAGCAAAGATTGCTTCACGCGGAATGATTCTAGCTGTCATCTATAGTTGTGGTGCGGGGCCGATTGTGTTCCAGTATGGATGGCTTGCCGGGATGGTTGTCGGCGCGATTCACAGCGTCCTTGTTGGCGTAACCGCGTCTTTCCATGGTTGGATGTCGCTTTATAATAACGGATTTAGCCTAGGTCTTATTGTTCTTTTGTTGCCGACAATTTTTGAAATGATAACGCCGAAGCGTATTTCCTCCCATTGGGAGAATTGAGGAGAATGGAAAAGCGCCTATGGGCGCTTTTTTAAATGAATTCAAAGTACTGACATTTGACGGCTGAATCGGGTATACTAGGATATATGAAGGGCGACAGGGGTTACGATGGTTATTGATTTTCATACGCATGCTTTTACAGATAAATTAGCGAAAAAGGCGATTGCAACGCTGCTTGATAAATCTGGCAGCGCTTATGTGCCGGTTCATGAGGGAACCCTTAGCGGACTCCTTAGCCGAATGGATGAGTGGGGCATCGACAAATCGGTTGTTCTTCCGATTGTGACGAAGGAGACGCAGGTTAAGGGGATTAATGAATGGGCAATCAGCATCTGTTCGAAAAGGATTGAATGTTTTGGAAGTATCTTTCCCCATTCTGACAACTATAAAGCTGAAATTGACTATGTGGTTGGTCTTGGGCTGAAGGGGCTGAAGTTTCACGCTGAATACCAGGACTTTGTTCTGGATGATCCAAAGATGCTTAAGGTCTATGACTATGCGCTTTCTAAGGACTTGGTTTTGGTACACCACGCCGGATATGATCCCGGTTTTCCGCCGCCGTTTCACAGCTCACCGAAACAGTTTCGTAATGTGATGAGAGAAATGAAGGGCGGAGTTATCGTCGCCGCTCATCTTGGCGGTCATGCGCAATGGGATGATGTTGAACAGTATCTCGCGGGGAGCGGTATCTATCTTGATACGTCGATGGGCTTTGAGTACTATAGCCGAGAACAGTTTCTGCGGATATGCCAGTTGATCGGGACAGACAGAATCCTGTTTGGGTCTGACTCTCCCTGGAGCGATGCGAGGAGCGAGGTTGAAAAAATCCGTTCGCTTTCAATAGAAGAAGAGGATAAGGCCCGGATCCTTGGGGAAAACGCAATGCGGATACTAAAGTAGGGCATATTTGCGGCAAATAAAGAGTTGAGCTAGGGAAAAATGATTTAATATATGGTGATGTATCGTCGGTCTGTTTCAATTCGCAAGAATTGATTTGAAAACCAGCTTTATCTGTTTATCCAAAAGAACGATAACCAGGAGGAAATCATGCTTACAACGAAATATATCAAATTGCTTGTGGACAATATGCCCGGGGTTCTCAACCGAGTTACCGGGATTATTCGGCGTCATGGCTGGAACATTGAGAGCCTTTCGGTAAGCAAGGTGACCGCTCAGATTGCGAGGATGAACTTTACGATTTCCGGGAAAGCGGTCGATATCGATATCTTAAGCCGGTACTTCTCGAATCTTGAGTTTGTCCGAAGCTGGGATGAGTATACGACTGACGAATACCTGTTCCGCGAACTCGTTGTGATGAGGGTAAAGGAATCGGATGCGTTTCAAGGAGATAACTGCCGCGTACTCGAGAAAATCGGAACCGAAATGGTCATTGAGTTTTCCGGATGTCCGGATGAGGTTGACTCTTTTCTTGCGAAACATGCAAAGGATATCCTCGACTGTGACCGGTCGGGGGCGATTTGGGGAAGATCGGTTTAAGGTAAAGGAGAATTTATGATGGATCAATATTGTGTTCTGGCAATCAATCCGGGATCAACTTCAACAAAAATGGCGATCTACCGCGGAAATAAAACGATTGCAACAAAAACGGTACACCATTCTCACGAGGAGTTTGAAAACTGCAAAACCCCCTTGGACCAGCAACCGATTCGCGTTGCCTATGTTTATGAGATGCTCAAGGAGAATGACGTTGATGAAAAGAGCCTCAGCGCCGTAGTTGGAAGAGGCGGATTGATTAAGCCGATTGAATCGGGAACCTATCTCGTCAACGAAAAAATGAAGAAAGACCTGATCGGTGATTCGGCAAAACTACATGCGAGCGCGCTCGGCGGGCTTATTGCCGCCGAGATCGGCGAAAAATACAGAATCCCTGCTTTTATTGTTGATCCGATTGTGGTAGACGAAATGGAGCAGGTCGCAAAACTCTCCGGGATACCGGGGATCGAACGCGTCAGCATTTTTCACGCTCTCAATACCAAAGCGGTAGCGAGAAGACATTGTAAGGAGAATGGCCTCAAGTATGAGGACTGCCGATTTGTCGTCGCTCATATGGGAGGCGGGATTTCGGTCGGCGCCCACCGCTATGGACGGGTGGTCGATGTAAACGATGCGCTGCTTGGAGAAGGTCCGTTTTCCCCCGAGCGATGCGGTGGAGTTCCGCTTGCACCGGTCATTGACATGTGTTTTTCCGGAAAATATGATAAACACGATATGATGGCGTTCGTCAATAAAAGCGGGGGCATGCTCGCTTATCTTGGAACCAACGACCACAAGAAAGTCGAGAAGATGATTCGCCTTGGAGACGAATATGCGGCGCTCGTTGAGGATTCGATGGCCTATCAGGTTGCGAAAGAAATCGGCGCAATGGTTGCGGTTCTTGAAGGACGGGTCGATGCGATTATCTTGACCGGCGGCCTTGCCAATTCGGTTCGGTTTACCGGCTCGATCAAACAGCGGGTAAGCCATATCAGCCCGGTATTTACCTACCCGGGCGAGGACGAAATGGCGGCGATGATCGAAGGTACTCTTCGGGTTCTGACCGGGGAACAGCGCGCTGCGGTATATGATTGACCGTCGAAGGAAAGAAAACTAAAAAGATCAACGCTCTTTCGTCTAAAGATGAAAGAGCGTTTTCCATTCCTTGGTATTTGGTAGAATTCAAATGAAATTCTTGCTATCATAGAGGCACAATAAGTGTTTTTGGAGGTTGATGGCATGCTGCACGGCTATTTGGTTCCCCACCCGCCTCTTATTGTTCCCGGGATCGGAGACGGTAGCGAAATTCCGGATACCCGAAAGGCGATGGAAACAGTTGCTTCAGAAATTGCCTCGTATAACGCCGATACGGTTATTATCATTTCGCCACACAGTATCATGTATAGCGACTATATTCATATCGCGCCAGGGGAAAGCGCTTCCGGAGATTTCGGGGCGTTTCGGGCAAAGGAAATACAATTTCAGGTTACCTACGATTCGGAATTGGCTTCCTTGATTGGATCGGAAGCGTCAGGGATTGGGCTATTCGCTGGAACGCAGGGGGAACAGAATCCCGAACTTGACCATGGAATTCTCGTTCCCGCGTACTTTATAAAGCCAAAACAGATCGTAAGGATATCGTTATCCGGTCTTTCGCTCATAGATCATTACCGTCTCGGAATGTGTATCGCGAAGGCGACGAAGAAGCTTTCAAGAAACGTTGTAATCGTTGCGAGCGGAGATATGTCCCATAAGCTCAAAGCGGACGGCCCCTATGGATACGCCCCGGAAGGACCAAAGTTCGATCAATTTATTCGGGATTGTGTCCAACCGGTCGATTTTAAGAAATTGATGGCTGTCGACTTGGAACTCGCAGATGCTGCGGCTGAATGTGGCCTTAGAAGCTTGGTAATGCTTGCGGGGGCATTCGACGGATACTCGGCAATCGGAAAGATACTTAGTTACGAAGGCCCTTACGGAGTCGGATACCTTACCGCATCGTTTTCCGGCGAAGACGGAGCTAAGAGCCTTCTTTTAGAGATTGAGAGGCAAAAACGGGATGATTTGGACACGCTTCGGCGCAATGAGGATCCCTTTGTCCGGCTTGCTCGTCAGAATATCGAGCATTACGCAAAAGTATTTCGAAAAATGGAGTTGCCGGATGGGTTGCCGGATGAACTGTTACACCGACGCGCCGGTGTTTTTGTTACGATCAAAAAAGACGGCGCGCTTCGCGGCTGTATCGGCACGATCGAGCCAACCGAAGAAAATATCGCAGAGGAAATTCTTCGAAACAGCATACAGTCGGCGTTTCATGATCCGCGGTTTGATCCGGTAGTAGCAGAAGAACTTGATGATCTGACGTACAGCGTCGATGTGCTATCTCCCACGGAAAAGATTCGCTCCAAAACTGATCTTGACGTAAATCGGTATGGCGTTATTGTTTCGTACGGCTACAAACGCGGTTTGCTTTTGCCGAATCTTGAGGGCGTTGATTCTGTCGAGGAGCAGGTATCGATAGCACTTCAAAAAGGCGGGATTAGCCTGAAAGATCCGTATGAAATGGAACGCTTTGAAGTGGTACGGCACCGATGAATAAAGCAAAGTACTACAGAAAAATCGAAGACGGGTATCTTTGCGAACTATGTCCACAAAGATGCCATATTGTAAAAGGCGGGCATGGGGTTTGCGGGGTAAGGGTTGGAACAGAAAGCGGGCTGTTTGCGGAGAATTATGGGCTTGTTTCGAGCATCGCATACGATCCAATTGAAAAGAAACCGCTTTCGCGGTTTTTCCCTGGAAGCCATATCCTTTCGATTGGGAGCTATGGCTGTAATATGCGCTGTGCTTTTTGCCAGAATAGTTCGATTTCTCAGGAAGTTCCGGAAACTGAATACGATTCACCGGAGAGAATTGTCGAGATCGCGGCGTCCATTGACGGGAATCTCGGGGTTGCATTTACCTATAACGAGCCGTTGATCGGAATCGAATTTTTACTTGATACCGCGCCTCTTTTAAAGGAAAGAGGGCTGAAGGTTGTTTTGGTGACCAATGGACAGATCAATCAGGAACCATTTCTTGACCTTCTTCCTTACGTTGACGCGATGAATATTGACCTGAAGGGTTTTACACCGGAATTTTATCACGAGCTTGGAGGAGAAATAGAATCGACAAAAAAGACAATTGAAATCAGTTCGAAGTACTGTCATGTTGAGGTGACGACGCTAATTGTACCGGGAAAGAACGACAAGGAAGAGGAGATTCAAAAACTTTCCAGTTGGCTTTCCAAAGTTTCTCCAAAAATTCCATACCATATTACGCGCTTTTTTCCGCACTATCATATGGCCGATTCTGGCGCGACACCGATAGCAACGCTTGAACGTCTTGCGGACGTAGCCCGCAGGAATCTGAAGGATGTGTTTATCGGCAATGTATAATCGAAATGAACTCCCATAGTTGAATTAAAATAGAATAAAAGAGATCTGTGTTTTTTCTTCGACACAGATCTTTTTTATGATGGAATGCCAATACGATATGGTATAATGGCACACAAGATCAAATAAATAGATTTGATAAACCGGAGGAGAATATGGATAAGGTTATACTCGGATATGCGCCGACGCGAAGAAGCATTTTTAGTGCGCCCGACGCACTGAAATATAGAGGGCTTACGGCTGACCGCTTGGTTGAACTAGGGGTCGACTTCGTCGACATAAAGGACATCAATGAAGAAGGACTCCTTTACGATGACAAAGACGTTACGGCGATCGCGAAAAAGTTTAAGGATGCGGGTGTAGCCGGACTTTTTGTGCCACATTGCAATTTCGGTACGGAGTATGTTGTCGCGAGGCTCGCGAAGGAACTCGGTGTTCCGGTATTGCTTTGGGGACCGTTGGACGAGCGTCCGGAGCCAAACGGCGCCCGCTTAAGGGATACGCAATGCGGTCTTTTTGCGACCGGGAAAGTCCTCAGACGTTTTCAGATTCCGTTTACTTATATGACGAACTGCCGGTTGAATGATCCGGTCTTTGAGCGTGGTGTCCGAGATTTTCTTGCCGTATGTAATATTGTAAGAACATTCCGGAATATCCGTATTCTACAGATTGCTCCTCGCCCGTTTGATTTTTGGTCGACAATGTGTAACGAGGGGGAGTTGTTGGAACGGTTCAATATCCAGCTTGCGCCGATCCCTATGCCGGAATTGATCGACGAGATCAAGCGAGCAAAAGAATCCGACCCTCAGGTACAAAAGGTAATACAGTATATCAACGATACGATGGAGATCAAGATTAAAGACAGCGAGGTTGAGTCGGTTGCTGCGCTTAAAGTTGCGATGAAAAACCTCGCGGAAAAATACGGCTGCCGCGCGGTAGCGATCCAGTGTTGGAATGCGCTTCAAGGTGAGATTGGAATTATGCCCTGCGCCGCGAACGCACTTCTCAACGACGAAGGAATTCCGGTTGTTTGTGAGACCGATATCCATGGCGCGATTACCGCGCTTCTCGCGGAAGCTGCGGGGATGGGGGAGACCCGCTCGTTCTTTGCCGACTGGACCATCCGTCATCCCGATATAGAAAACGGAGAACTCCTCCAGCATTGCGGGCCCTGGCCAATCTCGGTTGCCAAGGAGAAGGTAAAGCTCGGATATCCGCTCGCGTTTGATTATCCCGGAAGTCTTACGGCAGAGGCGAAACATGGTGACCTGACGCTGCTCCGATTTGACGGGGATAACGGGGAGTACTCCCTTCTTCTTGGAAACGCAAAAGGCGTAGACGGACCGAAGGGGATGGGAACGTATCTCTGGATTGAAGTAGAGAATATCAAGCGCTTAGAAGCGAAGATAGTTGAAGGTCCGTATATTCACCACTGCGTTGGAATTCACGGAAACTATGTACCGGTTCTCTTTGAAGCCACAAAATATCTTGGTTTCTCTCCTGATCTGTATGATCCGATCGAAGAAGATGTCAAAGCATACCTGAGGGGGGAATAACATGTCTTGCATCGACAAAAAGAGGTCGATTGAACTCCGAAGAAGCATCTTGGATATTATTTATTCGGCAAAAGCCGGACATATCGGCGGAGACCTCAGCGTCGTAGATATC
The DNA here is from genome assembly GCA_964530485.1 of uncultured Oscillospiraceae bacterium. Taxonomy (GTDB): domain Bacteria; phylum Bacillota; class Clostridia; order Oscillospirales; family Ruminococcaceae; genus WRIP01. The sequence goes on along the minus strand of CAZGYK010000057.1, from coordinate 912 downwards.
CTCAATGTGCTCTATAACCGGGTCATGGATATTACGCCGGAGAATTTTTCGAAGAACGACCGGGACCATTTTATCCTGAGTAAGGGACACTGTGTAGAAGCGCTTTACGCCGTGTTGGCGGATCGCGGCTTTTTTTCGAAGGAGAAGCTGAAAACGGTCTCGCGGTTCGAATCGAAGTTTATCGGGCATCCGACAAATGCGGTTCCGGGAATCGAGATGAATTCCGGTTCGCTCGGTCACGGACTCTCACTTGGTGTCGGAATGGCGAAGGCAATCAAGATGGATCAGAAACCGTATCATGTTTATGTTGTCATGGGAGATGGGGAACTCGCGGAGGGGTCGGTCTGGGAAGCGGCGATGGCCGCCGGGCATTTTGGGCTAGACAATTTGGTTGCTGTGGTTGATCGCAACGGTCTTCAAATTTCCGGAACAACCGAACAGGTTATGTCCCAAAGCGACGTAACCTCGCGTTTTTCGGCGTTCGGCTGGAATACAATAATGGTAGAGGACGGAAACGATCCCGATATGCTGTGCGAAGCGTTTTTAAAAGCGAAACAGTCAGAGAAGAAACCGACTATCCTTGTTGCGAAGACAAAAAAGGGCTGTGGAATATCGTTTATGGAAAACCAGGCTGGGTGGCACCACCGCGTCCCGAATGAGGAACAGTATCGCGAGGCGCTTAAAGAATTGGACGAGCAGGAGGTTGCCCTTCATGGCTGTTGCGAATAAGGAAGTAATGTGTGATGTGCTGATGAGAGAGGCGAAAATCAATCGGGATCTCATCGTTTTATGTTCCGACTCCAGAGGGAGCGCTTCGATGACGCCGTTTTTTGATGCATTCCCGGATCAAGCAGTAGAAACCGGAATAGCCGAACAAAACCTCGTCTCGATGGCGGCGGGGATGGCAAGGCT
>CAZGYK010000056.1:0-9139 GCA_964530485.1 uncultured Oscillospiraceae bacterium | reverse complement strand
ACCGCGAACACTTTTATAACATCGAATACCTCTCGGGTTACGACTGCCGATTCGAGGAGGCTCTGTTCCTTCTTTTCTCCGACGGGAAAAAGGTCATTCTGACCGGAAACGAAGGATTCCCGACAGCCGAGCGGATTCCCTACGATATCGATATCCGCCTCTACCACCAGTTCAGCCTTCAAGGCCAGCCCCGCATCGGCCTTTTGAACCTTTCGTCTCTTCTCAAAGACTGTGGGATTCAAAAAACCATGACCGTCGGCGTAATCGGCTATAAATATATGGAATGCGATCTCGAGGGCGACCCAGAACAGGTCTTCGATATCCCCGTCTATCTCCTCGAGGCTATTAAATCAACCGGAGCTACCTATTTTAACTTTACCAAAGCGATGACCGGCCTTCCCGGCGGCATCCGGATGAAGGTCCATTCCGCAAAAGAAATCGCCTGGGCAGAACACGCCGCCTGTCAGACCGCAAACGCTGTCATTCGTATGATCAAGGCGCTAAAACCCGGAAAATCGGAAATCGAGACATCGCGGGAAACCAATATGCCGTTCTTCTCGGTCAACGTCTACCCCTCGACCAACTTCGGCGCGTATAACGTGAAATATGGGCTCCGCGATCCCGACGGTACCGAACTGAAATCCGGAGAGGTTTGCGGTCTTTCCTATAGTCTTCGCGGAAGCCTGACTGCGCGTGTCGGCGTTGCCGCCGACAGTCCCGACGGCTATGCTTCGGAGCTCAAAGAAGCCGACAGCCTCGAAACGTTCTATAAACCTTACTGGCGCGGCGTCGCCGCCTGGTATGAAGCGATGTCGGTCGGAGCAAAAGCCGGCGATGTCTATCAAGCGGTTATGAGCTTAATCGGCGACCCGTTTTTCGGCGTCGGGCTCAATCCCGGCCACTATGTCGGAAATGAGGAATGGGCGGGTTCCCCTTTCTATCCCGAAAGCCCATTGGTCGTTGAAGACGCGAGCCTTCTCCAATGCGACATTATTGCCTCGGCAAACAGCGGGCCGGTCCGCGTCGGAATCTGTGAAGATACCGTCGCCGTCGCCGGCGAGGCGATGCGAACCCGCTTAAAAGCGGAATATCCCGAAGTTTTTGAGCGCATCCAGAAGCGCCGCGAAGTCATGGCGAAAACGCTAGGAATCGAGCTTTCTCCGGATGTTCTGCCGCTCTCCAACCTAAACGGCGCCTACTTCCCGTTTATGTTAACGCCCAATACCGTTTTTTCTCTCGACAAAAACCATTGAGGAGGTTTTATGAAACTGAAAAGAACCGCGACCCTTGCCCTAGGTCTTCTGTTTTTGTTTTTCCTTTCCTCCTGTAATAGAAAACCGTCTCTTCCGCCTCCTTCTGGCATGACTCCGGAAGAGACAGTCACTCAATATATGGAATACTGGAAAGAGAACGATTATGACGGGATGAATGCGTTGACCTCCGAGCCGCTCCATCTTAGCTCCAAAGGCCAGGAGAACGTAAAATCTCTTACCTATCAAATTGTCCGTTCCGATATCAATGACGACATCGAAGGCTATCTCGCTGAAATTGAAGAGGATAACAATATGGATCCGAAAAAAGCGGGTGATTCCGGTTTTTGGTTCGATCCTCCCGTCTCGATCGCTTATGTATCAATAGAAGGAGAACTGGTTAACCGCGGAAGCAGCAAACCGGCGGAACTGTATTGGACATTCATACTCGAAAAAGAAACCGGGGATTCCGACTGGGTGATTACCGCGTACGGAGCAGGGTAAACCCGCGAGGACATCCGGAACCTACGCAAGGTAACGACATAACAAAAGAAGCGCGGCAGCTGCCGCGCTTCTTTTTGGTTTGCTCTACGCAATCGAATATTTTTTCTCAAAGTCCTCGTGCATTTCGTTGAATCCTTCGCCGGCTTTTCCGCTCTTGACATTTTTGAGGTATTCGTGGGCGTCGAGAGCGCCGCGCATCTCCATTTCGATAACGCTGATCGCGATGTTGGAGCAATGGTCGGCGACGCGTTCAAGGTTGGTCAAAAGATCCGAAAGAATGAATCCGAGTTCAATGGTACATGCCCCGGCCTGAAGCCTCTGGATATGGCGGTTCTTAATCTCTGTTCTAAGCGCATCAATAACCTGCTCAAGCGGCTCGACTCTCGTTGCAATCGTGGTATTGTTGTTTACGAAAGCGTCTACCGTCATCGTAAGAATTTCGCCGACCGCGTCGGAGATCACCTTTACTTCCGACTGCGCCTGTTCCGAGAAGCTGATTCCCTTGTCGTGCATCTCCTGCGCCGCCTCGGCAACGTTGACCGCGTGGTCGCTGATTCGCTCGAGGATTCCTGGCTGTCCTGTTCAGAGAGGTTTCGCATACTTACTTTTACGAGGTAGGACCCGAGTTTGTCCTCGTAAATGTCTACCTTATCCTCTGCGTCAATAATCGATTCGGTTGCCTTTTCAACGTACTCTTCGTTTACCTGATCGAGCGACAAGAGGAAAGCATCCTTCGAAATAATTGCCATTTCGCTGGTCAGTTTACGGCATTGTTCAATCGCGATCGACGGGGTTCCGAGCAGACGGTCGTCCAACATCTCGAACTTTTCGTCGCCTTTGCCTTCTTTGATTGTTTTTTTCGCGAGTTTTTCAAGTTGTTTGATAAACGGAAACAGCACAGCGGTCGAGACAAGGTTGAAGATCGTATGAACAACCGCGATCCACCATGCCGTAATCGGCTGGTTGATAAACGCAAACTTGAATATAGCATTCAATCCATAGAACACGACCAAAAACAGCGTTGTTCCAATTATATTAAAATAGAGGTGAACCGCCGCAACACGCTTTGCGTTTTTATTGGTTCCTACCGAAGAAATAATCGCGGTGACGCAGGTTCCGATATTCTGCCCCATGATGATCGGCAGTGCCGATCCAAAAGTTACAACCCCGGTATTTGCGAGCGCCTGAAGCATACCAATTGAGGCCGAGGAACTCTGAATTATTCCGGTAACTACCGCCCCGGCGAGAACGCCAAAAATCGGGTTGGAAAAGAGCGTCAGGATATTGACAAATTCCGGTACTTGGGCAAGCCCTTTAACCGATCCGGACATCATCTCCATCCCGAACATCAAAACCGCAAATCCAAGGAAGATCGTCGCGGTATCTTTTTTGCGTTTTGAAGCCAAAAACATAATGATGCCGATGAACGCTAGAACCGGCGCAAAAGTAGATGGCTTTAACAACGAAACCCAGAAGTTATTGCTTTCGATTCCAGTCATCGACAAAATCCATGCCGTGATCGTCGTTCCGATGTTAGCGCCCATAACGACGCTGATCGCCTGACGAAGCTGCATAATCCCCGAGTTGACAAAGCCGACCGCCATAACAGTGGTGGCCGACGAAGATTGAATCGCCGCTGTGACCGCCGCACCCAAAAGTACGCCTTTCAGCGGGTTGTTTGTCAGGTTTTCAAGAATTGGCTTTAGTTTGGTTCCGGCGCGCTTTTCGAGCGCCTCCCCCATAATGTTCATTCCGAAGAGGAACATGGCTAGCCCGCCAAGCAGGGTAAATACGTTATAAATTGTCATCGAAAAACCTCCCGTTTTTCAAGCTTTGCCACAAATTGCTCTCAGATCCGATAGACCGGGCTAGTACCGCAAAGCTTCTTCGAGTCACATCGTGAAGACTCGGTTATTTATTTTCCAACAGTGTCAGTATAGCAAAGCCGGTTTTTCATGTCAATGTAAACTGGAGGTTACGAAAATGTTAATTTATTTGACACGTCCATTTGTTACTCAACGCCAAGTATCCCGATCGCGACCATAATAAATGCTATTACTGCGTATTGCGCCCGGGTCAGCTTTTCTTTTAGAAAAATCCGGGAAAGTAAAACTGATACAATGCTGTAGCAGGCGATGAGCGGCGCCGCAAATACCGCGTTTTCCGCCATTGCGCGGACATAGAAGAATTGTCCCGCCGTTTCAAGAACCCCCGCCGCAATCCTCGCCTTCTGTTTCGGAAACTCCATTTTCTCCTTTTTGACGAGGAGAAGGTAGGCAAGCGCGGCGATAGCCACGATAAAAAATGTAAATTCGTAGGAAAGCAACGCCTGATCTTCATCCATGACCCGATCCAGAACCATCGCGTCAGCGAATGTTCCGAGCCCGTCGATCACGCAATAGAGAATCGGAAAAAGGATCGCTACCGCGCCAACCCGATACTTTTCGTCCTCTTTTCGGGCGGAAAAGTTCCCGGCATCTTTCTTTTTCTCCAGAACCGAAAGAAGAAATATCCCTACTGAAACGACCCCAACCGCGGCAAACTGGATCGGAGTCATGCTTTCTCCTAAAAAAATGTAGCAAAGAATAAAAGCAACAGCTCCCGAGGAATTCCCGATCGGCGAAGAGACCGAAAGTTCAATATAGCGAAGCCCGGCATACCCGAGCGTCATCGAGAGAATATAGAGAAGCGAAACCTGGAGATACCGGATCATATTGAACGGATCAAAGGTGATTCCGGCGGCGATCATATAAATAAACGCATGAATCCCCATGATGAGTCCGACAAAAACAACGATTTTCCAATGGCTGTTCTTGTCCTTTGGATCGCTCCCGAGCTTATAGAACAGGTCGGTCCCGCCCCACAACAATATACTGATTAACGTAAAAAGAAACCACATTGAAATACTACCTTCCGGCTGAACAGTTCAAAAATTTAACTTTCTCGTTGAACTTTGATGTCAAAACATGAGATTATACCGATAAAGAAAGCTACGGTTTATCATATAAGAAACATTCTTAGTTTGCAAGCAAACGCCGGAAGGATTATAATTACTGTATTAAATAAGAATCAGGAAACGTGGCTGATTGATGGAAAAACAGGAAATTCTCCGCAGAGTCGCCGAAACAAAAGAAGACAAATTGATGCTCGCCAGCCTTCTCGACAAATACGAGGCTTTTCGTGTTCGCGGCCAGCTTGCCTTTACCCCGTTTCTCGATATGCGCCAACAGCAGCTCGCGTCGCGGGTGCTTTCGATGGCCGGCTGTAACGACCCGGTCTTTTACGGTGGTCCCGAAGGATTCGAACGGAAGCTTGTCCTCTTTTTACCCGACTGGATGGATATAGAAACGCTTTCCTCCTCAAAAGACAACCCTCTCTCTTTTCTTCGCGCTACGTTTGATGAAACTATCGGTCTTTCCCACCGGGACTTTCTCGGAAGCCTGATGGGAGCCGGAATTGCGCGCGAAAGCGTCGGGGATATTCATGTAAAATCCGGGATTTGTTACCTCGCTGTACTCAAAACAATCAAGTCCTATCTTTTGGACAATCTCATTTCTGCGGGACGCGCAAAGCTCGCTATATCCGAGGTTTCCGAGTCGGACGTCGAAGTGTCAGAACCGGAATTCCGGATCATAACCGATTCGCTCGCCTCTCTCAGGCTCGACAGTCTCGTCTCCGCCGGGTTTTTGCTCTCCCGCGAAAAGGCTGCCGCCCTGATCCTCTCCGGAAAGGTCATTCTCAACTACGAGCCCTGTCTAAAGCCGGACAAGGATGTCGCCGAGGGCGACGTCGTCTCCTCCCGCGGATTTGGAAAGTTCCTGTTCTACAATGTAAAAGGCGCAACCCGAAAAGGCCGAACAGCTATTGAAATTAAAAAGTATATCTGATCGAAGGAGGTTCTACAATGAATCTATGGCACGATATCGCTGAAGAACATATCAGCCCCGAAAACTTTCTGGCGGTCATTGAAATCCCGAAGGGAAGCAAAACAAAGTACGAAATGGATAAGGAAACCGGTCTTTTGAAACTCGACCGCGTTCTCTTTACCGCGACTCATTACCCGCAAAATTACGGATTTATTCCGAGAACCTACGGCGAAGACAATGATCCGCTTGATGTTCTCGTTCTCTGTAGCGAGCCGATCCATCCGCTAACGCTGGTTCAATGCCGCCCGATCGGAATCGTAAGCATGGTAGACAGCGGGAGAAACGATGAAAAGATTATCGCTGTCCCCTGTTCCGATCCAACCTATAGCGAAAGCAATACCGTGGAGGACCTGCCCCACCATATCTTTTCCGAAATTGAACACTTCTTTTCGGTCTACAAACAGCTCGAGGGAAAAACAACAAGCGTCGATACCGTCCGCGGGCGCGAAGATGCCGTAGTCTCGGTACAAAAGGCAATGCTCAGCTATAACTGGAAGTTTACCGATAAACGGTAGCCGACCACCAGTCTTTTTGAGAACACCAACTTATGAACGGAAAAAACTTGATATAATAGCCCCAAATAGTGTAAAATAGATCGGTGACAGAAAAATGTATTGAAAAAACCGATAGCGCCGATCTTTTGTGTTGTTGCAAAAATCATCCGGAAGGTTGCTTTAGCTTATTTTACGGCTGGCGCGCATATCGGGAACCGAACTATTTGGCCGCTTGATAACCAACCAGTGCCGCCAGCGCAAATAGCGAGGCGGTTTTTCTCTGCAAGAGATTTGAAACGGCTGAACGCCGCAGGATGGAGGACTTCATTGAGACGAGAGAATCTTAGAAACATCGCGATCGTAGCGCACGTTGACCACGGCAAGACAACGCTGGTCGACGAAATGCTAAAACAAAGCGGAACATTCCGCGAAAATCAAGTTGTTGCCGACCGCGTAATGGATAGCAACGACATCGAGCGGGAACGCGGTATTACCATTCTCGCCAAAAACACATCGGTACACTATAAAGACGTCAAGATCAATATTATCGATACCCCGGGCCATGCCGACTTTGGCGGCGAGGTTGAACGCGTATTGAAAATGGTCGACGGCGTTCTGCTTCTGGTTGACGCAGCGGAAGGAACCATGCCCCAAACGAGGTTCGTTCTCTCCCGCGCGCTGGAAATGGGACATAAAGTTATTGTCGCCGTCAATAAAATTGACCGACCCGACCAGCGCATCTACGAAGTCGTCGACGAAGTTCTCGATCTTTTGATCGCGCTCGACGCAAACGACGAGCAGCTCGACAGCCCGGTCATCTTTTGTTCCGGGCGCGACGGAACCGCCGCGCTTACCCCGGACGGCCCGTTTGAAACACTCGAACCGCTCTTTGACAGTATCTTGAACTGGATATCCCCGCCGGAAGTCGATGTCGACGGTCCTTGCCAGATGCTGGTAAGCTCGATCGACTACAACGAATATGTCGGACGGATCTGTATCGGGAAAATCGAACGCGGCGCCTTGAAAAAAGGCCAGGATATCGAAGTTTCCGAATACCACGACGCCCATCCGGTCTATAAATCGAAGATCGTCAACCTCTATTCAATCGAGGGGCTCGACCGCTATCCAATCGAAGAAGCCGTCGCAGGCGACATCGTATGCCTCTCGGGTATTGAGGGGATTACGATCGGCGACACCATCTGTGAACCCGGCCATTCGGAGCCGATTCCCTTTGTTAAAATCTCTGAGCCAACTGTCGAAATGACGTTTTCGGTCAACAACAGCCCGTTCGCCGGCCAAGAAGGTAAGTTCGTTACCTCCCGCCATCTCCGCGAACGCCTCTACCGCGAACTCTTGAAAGACGTTTCTCTTCGTGTCGCGGATACCGATACAACCGAGAGCTTCTGCGTTTCCGGCCGCGGCGAAATGCATCTTTCTATCCTGATTGAGAACATGCGGCGGGAGGGATTCGAATTTTCCGTCGGAGCTCCGAAGGTTCTGTTCCGCGAAGGAGAAAACGGCGAAAGGCTCGAGCCAATTGAGCGCGTAATTATCGACGTTCCCTCTGAAAGCGTCGGAAACGTAATTGAAAAACTCGGTTCCAGAAAAGGTGAACTTGTTTCGATGAATCCGGTCGGCGACCGGATGCGGCTTGAATATCTCGTCGCGTCGCGCGGCCTCTTTGGTTATCGGAGCGAGTTTCTGACCGATACCCGCGGCGAAGGCATCATGAACGCAATTTTTGACAGCTACCAGCCCTATAAGGGCGAGATTCAACGCCGGACTTCCGGCGCTCTGGTTGCTTTCGAAACCGGGGATGCCGTTACCTACGGTCTATTTAACGCCCAGGAACGCGGCGATATGTTTATCAACCCCGGCACAAAGGTTTACGAGGGCATGGTCGTCGGCGAATCTCCGAAACCCGGCGATATCAACGTCAATGTCTGTAAGAAAAAACACGTTACCAATATGCGCGCCTCCGGAAGTGATGAAGCGCTTCGCCTGATTCCTCCGCGGGTGATGAGCCTTGAGGAATGTATCGAGTTTATCCGCGAGGACGAACTGATCGAAGTTACGCCGGAGAATCTCAGGATCCGAAAAACGATCCTCAACAACCAACTCCGCGCCAAATCTCAACATTCAAAATAGAAAAATCCCCGGCTTTTGCCGGGGATTCCTTATAGAACGCTTTTTACATTGATGTGGGACTGACTCTAAGTCGCAGAACGTATCGGAGGGCAATATGGAATCGAAAAGCGTCAAGTATTTTGTCAGCGATGACAAAAAGCTGCTTCAGGAAAGTCGAATCTTCGAAATGCTTTCAACCTCCTATTGGGCGAAAGACCGCAGCCAAGAAGATATTCGTAAATCCATCCAAAACTCGCTTTGTTTTGGGGTATTTTTTGAAGGTGTCCAAATTGGGTTTGCGCGCTGCGTTACCGATTATTCAACCTCCTACCTTCTTCTCGACGTAATCGTCGACGAATCGTACCGCGGCAATGGTTGCGGAAAAGCGTTGACGCAGTTTGTAGCTGGTTAAATGAAAAACGCTAAAGCGTTTTTCATTCGCGGCGTGTGCCGCGCGCCGTCTGTGGCGGCGTTAACCTTGCTGCATAGTCAGTCGCACGCCTTTGGCGTGCCGACGGGCAAAGCCCACCGTTTCAAAACGCTTTAGCGTTTTGAAATTGACTGACTATATTGTCGACCATCCGGATATCGCCCCGCTTTTTGGCAGTCTCGGCACAAACGATGCCTTTGGTTTTTACGAGAAGTTTGGTTTTGTTCGAAATACGGCAACCGCAATGAAACGGATTCCTACCCGCAAATAATTCGATCTAAAACCGGCCGCGAAATGATCGCGGCCGGTTTTCTATTCCACCGATTCTGCCAGTTTCCCCGCTTCGTCATGACGTGTATATACCGGGATTCCCCCTTGTTCCATCTCGTCAATCAGCTGAAACCGTTT
>CAZGYK010000055.1:3403-9226 GCA_964530485.1 uncultured Oscillospiraceae bacterium | reverse complement strand
TGTTGTAAATAAACCGAGCGAGCCGCTGACAACCAAAGAGCGGCGCGACCGATAGGTCGACGGTTATGGGGCATATAGAACTTAGCTTAAAGCGGCTAAAGACCGATTATATTGATCTGATTCAACTGCATAATCCAAAAGTCTTGCCAGATCCTAACGACAAAGACAGCTCTTATGCCGCCCTTCTCGAAGCAAAGGAAAAAGGCTATGTCCGCCATATCGGAATTACGAACCATCGTCTCCCGGTTGCTTTTGAAGCAATTGTAAGCGGTCTCTTTGAGACACTTCAATTCCCATTCAGTTATCTTGCAAGCGATGAAGATATTCGTCTCGTAAATAAATGCCGCGAACTCGATATCGGTTTTATCGCAATGAAAGGGCTTTCCGGCGGACTCTTGACCAATGCGAAAGCCTGCGCCGCATTTATGGAACAATACGACAATGTCGTTCCGATATGGGGCATCCAACACATGAGAGAACTTGACGAATGGGTTATGCTCGCCGGATTAGATCTTTCAATGACAGATGAGATTCGCGCAATCATCGATTCGGATCGAAAAGAACTTGCCGGAGATTTTTGCAGAGCCTGTGGATACTGTATGCCCTGCCCGGTCGGGATTGAAATCAACATGGCGGCTCGCATGAAAATGCTTCTTCGCCGGTCCCCTTATCAAAAGCTGATCTCAAAAGAGGCATACGAGAAAATGCACCGGATTGACCAATGTCTCAACTGTGGCCATTGCGTTTCTAAGTGTCCGTACGGACTCGACACACCCCGCCTCCTCAAAGACATGCTCTTAGATTATGACGAATTTTATTTAGAACACAAACACGAAGTAGAATAAACAAAAGGGACGGCTTAAGCCGTCCCTTTATTCAATCAAGTCTTTTGGCTTTGTTAGAGGCAACCTTGAGGCGATCCCCGCAAGCTTTTCTCCAATCGCATTATTTGAGAGGCCTCTATATTTATTCAAGAAGCGTTCCGCTGCAATCTGGCCAAGAGGATAGGCATAGATTCGCATCGGATCTATCGACCGAAAACTATCCAGAATAAACCGGTCTGAATTTTCAACCGGAGCAAGGAGACGCTCGTAGAATTCACGATATAACATCTCTCCTCTTTCTGGATCGTCCCATAAGGAAAGCTCAAACAAAGCACTGATCGCTGCCCGAGTATACTCTAATTGTATAATGCGCTTTACGATGCTGCGGTCATAGCCTCCCATCATTAGAACTGAAGCAACGTTTTCGACCATAACGGCGAACATCTCATCGATACAAGGGGTTATCTCATACGACTTCGTCTTGTTGATACCGTACGCAAACGCATGTCCCATCTCATGATAAGCCGTTGTTAACCCAAACAGAGAATTGTCTTTTGAAAGTACCATTCGGATGTCATTGTCGCCGCACATCGTTGTAAAGGCAAATGCCTTTTCATGATAAATCGATACTGATTCAAACGCGTTTTCCAATCCCAGTTGACCTAGGAACTCACTCATTTCGGATTGCAAGTCCAATATCTGCGATGCTTTTGAAATCCTGTTTAGATCTGAAAACCAAGCTTCCCATGTCATTTTGTTTTCGCTCGCGAACGCGGATGCGGCATCTAAATTCTTTTCGAGAAACCAATTCAGTTCATGTACCAAATCCTCTTTTAGTAAACCGTCCGAAACTAGAGCAGCATCAACGTAACCGCAGTAACCAAGATCTCTGGCAACGTTATTCCGTATCTTCATCAAGTTAAAGAGATCGTCTCGCATTGCCTTTGAAAGCTTGTCTCGATTATATGGCTTTGATCCATAATGATCCCAATCATCCAATCGATTGCGCAAGACAGAAACCTCGGGATTTGCCTCAATCTTCTTTCGAATCAATTTTCCTGAATTTGGAATTTTTTCAAGAGCTGTGAAAAGTTCCTGATCTATCTGATCGAGTGAGTAATTGGCGTAATTGACATCATTTTCAAACTGAAGTAAATTACTCTTATAATAAAGTTCTTTGAGATGATCTTTCATACTGTTTCCTCAAGAAAAAGGCAGACGAAGTTTCGCCTGCCTTTTTTGTTAAATTCCGGGAATCAATAGCGCTGCAATATTGAAGTAAACAAGTAATGCAACGGCATCTACGATTGTTGTAATCATCGGGCTTGCCATCAGAGCGGGGTCAAGTTTCAGTTTTGTCGCGATAAGAGGAAGCGTACATCCGACAAACTTAGCGGCAATAATTGTACAGAACAGCGTAATTGAAACCACTAGCGCTGTCGTAAAATCCTGATACATCAATATGATTCTTCCGAAATTGAGAATTGCGACCCCAATTCCAGTAATCACACTGACCTGGAACTCTTTCCAAATGACTTTAAAGATGTCAGAAAACTCAATTTCGCCAAGAACAGCCGCGCGTATAACCGATACAGAGGCCTGAGAACCGGCGTTTCCGCTGGTATCCATCAGCATTGGTATGAATGTCGCCAGCAACACATTTATTGCTAAAGCACTCTGGAATCGCTCTATGATCATCCCTGTAAAAGTAGCTGAAATCATCAGGATCGCAAGCCATAAAAACCGTTTTCTGGCAAGCGTAAACGCCCCTGTATTCATGTAACTGTCTTCGATCGGCTGCATAGCAGCCATTTTATAGATGTCTTCGGTGGTCTCCTCTTCCATGACGTCAATCACATCGTCTATGGTGATAATTCCAACGAGCCGTTCCTCATTGTCTACAACTGGCATTGCTTCAAGGTCGTATTTCTTAAAGGTATCTGCAACCTCTTCTTGATGTTCATGTGTTCCGACCGAGATGAATTCGGTTCTCATGACCTCTCCGACGATTTCTTCATCCTTCGCGGTCAACAGGTCTCGCAAATATAAAATCCCAACCAAATGACGTTGTGGGTCTGTAATAAAGAGCGTAGAAATGGTCTCTTTATCGGTGCTTTTGGTCCGAACCTTCTTAATCGCCCGTTCAACGTTCCAATTGCTGTCGAGTTCCATGAACTCGATCGTCATTAAACTGCCCGCAGATTCCTCCGGATACATCAAAAGCTGATTTATCTGCTGACGCGTTTCCTGATCGGCGTTCTGAATAACCCTCTTCACAATTGACGCCGGCATCTCTTCTAAAAAGTCAACGGTGTCGTCAAGAAACAGCTCACCGACTATCCCCTTGAGTTCTTTATCTGTTATGCCATTGACAATAAGCTCCTGCAGGTCGCTTTCAAGATACGAAAAAACCTCAGCGGCCAAACCTTTCGGCAGCAGACGGAACGCAATAATTACCCGCGGATCCCCCTCGTCCTCAAGTTCCTGAATGAACTCAGCAATGTCGACGACGTTCATCGTCTCCATCATCTTGCGGATCTCTCTGTATTTTTTTTCGTCTAATAAATTTAGCAACAACTCCCCAAGTCAGCTTCCTCCTGTTTTCTGGTTTCCCGATTTTGGCATGAAAAATGATGGTCGGCATAACGCACAAACCATCGGCATCGTTTCGACATAGGCAATATGTCGGCCATCGCATTGTAATGAAACCCATTCAGGAAAGCACAGTTGGAAAATGGGGACCACGGAAAACACCACGCAATAACCGATTATCGCCAATATATCTACTTCGACCACCAGTAGTGTCCACCGAATCCCCCCTTTATACCCAATATATTTATTCTATGCGATATCGGTCACGCTGTCAATTGGTTTCATAGGATCAGACATGTTCCGAAAGAGAAAAACTCCCGGTTTCCCGGGAGTTTCATTATATGCCGGCTTCAAAAATGGCGGTAGTCGTTTCCTCTTCCTTAAACTGATTTGTATAAAGATTATAGTAATACCCCTTCATCTTCATCAGCTGTTGGTGGTTACCTTCCTCCATGATCCTTCCGTCGCCGATAACAAGAATCCTGTCGGCTGATCGAATCGTTGAAAGACGGTGGGCAACAATCACGCTTGTTCTGTTCTCCAAAACATTGGTGATTGCCTTTTGTATGACCTGCTCCGTCTCAGTATCAATCGACGAAGTTGCTTCATCCAAAACAAAAATCCGCGGATTTGCAAGAATTACTCTCGCGAAGGATATCAACTGTTTTTGACCGGTAGAAAGACGGGCACCCTCTTCTCCAACCTCAGTATCATACCCGTCCGGTTGAGACATAATAAACTCATGTGCGCCAACAGTCGTCGCCGCTGCTATCATCTCTTCGTCGGTCGCTTCCCTGTTTCCATATCGGATGTTCTCCGCTATAGTTCCGCTAAATAAATGCGGCGTCTGAAGAACATATCCAAGGCTTTTCTCCAGCCAAAGAGATGTACGGTCCCGGTAATCGACCCCGTCAATCAATATCGAACCTTTTGTCGGTTCGTAGAACCGGCAGATAATATTGACTATCGTACTTTTCCCTGCTCCGGTTTCCCCAACGAGCGCCAACGTTTCCCCAGCCTTAATCGTCAGATCGAAATCCTTCAGGATCTCTTCCCCTGTCCCATAGCTAAAGGTTACATCTCTAAATTCAATCTCTCCAGTAATCGTAGGCCAGTTTTCAGTCTTTGGAGTGAAGTTATCGCCGAACTTCTCTACGACTTCGGGTTTCTCGACAATCTCAAGAGGCGTATCCAAAAGAGTCAGCACCCGTTCTGCCGACGCTTGCGCAGTCTGCATCTCTGCAAGGATTCGCGCAATATTCTGTACCGGCTCAAATAGCTGACGGGTAAGGCTAACAAATATCGCAAGTTCTCCAACTTCTATGATCTTAACAAGAACCTGCGGTCCGCCAAAGTTAATTGCAAGCGCGGTTCCAACATGTCCGATAAACAAGACCAACGGAAGAAATACTGCCGAAAGAACCGCCGCCTTAATTGAATACCGTTTCATCTGGCTGACAAGATCACCAAACTCTTCTATATTTTTCTCTTCTCTGACGAGCGTCTTTGTGGTCATTGCGCCGAGAATTCCCTCATTATAAGAACCGGTAATCTTCGAGTTGGTTTTTCTTACCTTGCGCTGCCACTTAAGAATTTTTTTCTGGAAGATCCCCGATATCACTGCAAGAACCGGCATGATCAAAAATACGATCGCTGCGAGCTTTGCGTTCATCGAGAACATCGTTGCGAAGCTAAAAAGGATAATCGCAATCGCCCACATGACGTCGACAATGGCCCAGGCAACCATCTCGCTGAGTCTTCCAATATCACTGACCATCCGCGCCATCAAGTATCCAACAGCCGTCTTGTCGTAGAATGACATTGAAAGTTCTTGAAGTTTATGAAATCCTTCTTTTCGAATATCATATGCCATCGCCATCTCAAGCCTACCGGCGCGGGAGATAAACATCCCGACGTTAAGACTTTGGACAAGGATCATGGCAAGATAGAGTATCGAAAACGGGACAAGCCCTTCTATCGTTCCCGCAGAAGCAAAATTGTCAATTGCATACCCCGTCATCATCGGAAAAAGCACATCTCCCGCAGCAAGCAAGATCATAAACACGATAATGGCATAAAACAGCTTCTTGTTTCGATAGGCATAGGCGAGCAGACGCTTCCAAATGGATAGGTCTACTTTTTTTGTATATTCCTGATCTTCAAATCCTTGCATATTACTCCACCTCCCTTTCAATATCTTCCGGGAGTTCTGTCTGTATTGTTGCAATCCGCCGGTAGAGGCCTTCCTCTTTCAGCAGCTGCTCATGGGTTCCTTTTTGAACAATCTTTCCGTTTTCAAGGACAATGATAAAATCCGACTCGGATAGCGTTGTCACGCGGTGAGAGATCAAAAAGGTCGTCGTATGTTTCTTCCGCTCAGCAAGAGCGGCGCGAATCGTCGCGTCCG
>CAZGYK010000055.1:0-3386 GCA_964530485.1 uncultured Oscillospiraceae bacterium | reverse complement strand
AGCATTCTCGCGATAGCAACGCGTTGTTTCTGGCCACCAGAAAGCGTTACGCCGCGCTCACCGACAATTGTTTCATAGCCTTTTTCGAATGACTGGATTACTTCGTGAATCGAAGCTATCGACGCGACTTCATATACATCGTCCTCAGTCGCATCCGGATTCGCGATCCGGATGTTTTCGAGAATCGACCGCGAATAGAGAAATGGCTCTTGTAGAACGATACCGATATTCTTTCGAAGATGATGCCGTTCAATATCGTTAACATCAACTCCATCTACAAGAATGCGTCCGCCGGTACATTCATAGAGACGCTGAAGAAGATGGACAAGCGAAGACTTCCCGGATCCGGTTGACCCAAGAATCGCAACTGTCTGCCCGGCTTTCACTTCAAGATTGATACCGTCGAGTACCTCGTTTGGATAATCGTATCCGAACGTCACATTTTCAAATTTGAGATCGCCTTTAATCTTCGGAGTAAGCGCTTTCCCAGGCTCTTTTTCCAAAGGAACATTCGTGATTTCTTCAAGACGTTCCAAAGCGGCGATTGACTTTCCGTAATCCGCAAGAATTCTTCCCATTTGTCGAACCGGCCACGCCATCATTCCGACAAACAGCGTAAAAGCAAACACATTCCCTACCGTCAGTTCTCCGTTAACTGCAAGAATAACGCTCGACACGAGAGTGATTCCGATAATCAGGTAACTAATAATATCGGTACTTCCCCAGAAGATGCCAAGGAGATCAATCAATTTGACAGTTACTTTTCGATAATCGTTGTTTGCTACTTCGAAGCGTTCTACTTCACTCTGTTGCTGGCCAAAGGCACGAACAACTCGCATTCCGGAAAGGTTTTCCTGTACAACCGTTGAAATTCGGCCTTCCGCTTCATCAGAAAGCGTAAAATACACCTTGATTTTCGAAAAGAAAAGAAAGGTAAAAAGAAAGAGAAGCGGAATACAGCTTGTCGCGATCCAAGCCATTTTCATGCTGATCGAACCAATAATTCCAAACGCCACGCATACCATCGCAACAGCGCGAAACACCTCGAGGAGTTGTACGCTGACAAAGCGCCGGATCGTATCGACGTCGCTGGAACAGCGCTGGACAATATCACCCGCCGATACACGCTTATAGTAATCGTAAGGGACATTCTGGAGATGCCGATACAAACCGTTTCTCAGATTCTCCGCAACGCCTTCCGAGATGTCGGCGGCAAATCGCATGCGAAGATACATAAACAGTCCGCTGAAACATGCCGCGATCGCGATCGCAACAGCAGCGACCCAGGGGTTGTTTACAAAAAACTCTCGTCCAATGGCCTGAATCGGGCCAGAGAGAAACGGAAGAATTTTCGTCTCATCTCCGAGAAGCGCAAAGTCAATATAGATGTTGATAATCATCGGGATCAGATAGGCCATGAAGGAGGCAAAAATAACTGCGATCCCGCCGAAGATCAGATATCGTTTATACCCAAAGAACGCCTCTTTGAGAAGTGTACTTTTTAAAAAATGATTCTTTTTTTGTTTTGTCTGTGGTTTTTTATCTTGTACCATTTGCATAATCTATCATCCAATCAACAATCATTCTGTTTTCGCGAATAAAAACAGCCGCAAGCATTCTGCTGGCGGCTGCCGTTTGGCAATCACATGTACAAACTTACTCTTCGTTGAACGCATCTTTCCCAATAGAACACAACGGACAGACAAACGTATCAGGAAGGTCTTCAAAGAGTGTACCCGCCGCAACCCCAACTTCTGGTGCTCCTAAATTTTCATCGTAAACATAACCGCAGATACTGCATACATACTTTTTCATTGTTGACCCTCCTTTCTTATAATCTTTTGCCATTATAATACATAACGCCAGTTTTGTATATCACTTTTTCAAAATTCTTTTTAAAAACTGGCCTGTATATGAGTTTTCGCACTGAACAAGTTCTTCCGGACTTCCCTTTGCTATAACATATCCGCCCTTATCTCCACCTTCCGGGCCAAGGTCAATTATGTAGTCCGCCGTCTTGATGACATCAAGATTGTGTTCAATAACAACCATCGAATTTCCGGAATCAACCAGTTTTTGCAAAACATCGATCAACCGGTGGACATCGGCCGCGTGCAATCCGGTTGTCGGCTCGTCGAGGATGTACATCGACTTCCCAGTGCTCCGCTTCGATAATTCTAACGCAAGTTTAACCCGCTGGGCTTCACCGCCGGAAAGAGTTGTCGACGACTGTCCAAGTTTAATGTAACCGAGTCCGACATCGAAAAGAGTTTTTAGCTTATTATGAATACGCGGAATGTTCTCGAAGAAGGAAAGAGATTCCTCCACCGTCATCTCTAAAACATCGTAGATGGATTTTCCCTTGTATTTTACTTCAAGCGTTTCCCGATTATATCTCTTTCCTTTACATACTTCACACGGAACATAGACATCCGGAAGAAAGTGCATCTCGATTTTGATAATCCCGTCTCCCTGACACGCTTCGCAGCGTCCGCCCTTGACGTTAAACGAGAACCTTCCCTGTCCGTAGCCTCGTATCTTCGCTTCATTTGTCGCGGCAAAAAGATCGCGGATAAAGGTAAATACGCCTGTATAGGTTGCAGGGTTAGAGCGCGGCGTCCTCCCTATCGGAGACTGGTCGATTCCGATCACTTTATCGAGATGTTCAAGACCTTCAATAGATTTGAAATCCCCGGAGCGCATGCGGGCCCTGTTGAGTTCCGCATTGAGCTTTTTATAGAGAATCTCATTGACAAGTGAGGACTTACCTGAACCGGAAACGCCGGTTACACAGACCAGTTTCCCAAGCGGAAAATCAACATCAATATCTTTGAGATTGTTCTGCTTGGCCCCGCGTATCATAAGATGATTCCCGTTTCCCGGACGTCTCTTTTTCGGAACTTTAATCTGTTTTGTCCCGGAGAGATACTGTCCGGTAACCGATGCTTCACATGACTCAATATCTTTTAGCGTTCCCGCGCAAACGATCTCTCCGCCATGCACCCCCGCTCCGGGTCCAACGTCTACAATATAGTCTGCTGATCGTATCGTGTCGTCGTCGTGCTCGACAACAATCAGCGTATTTCCGAGATCTCGGAGCCGCTTGAGGGCAGCGATCAATTTCTCATTGTCTCTCTGGTGGAGTCCGATGCTCGGCTCATCAAGAATATAGAGTACCCCCATCAGCGAAGAACCAATTTGCGTCGCAAGTCGAATTCGCTGGCTTTCTCCGCCCGAAAGCGTCGCAGCTGAACGCGAAAGAGAGAGGTAATCAAGCCCGACATTGTTTAAGAAACCGAGCCTTTCTTTGATTTCGTTGACTACTCGTTCCGCAATGATGGTTTCGCGCTTATTGAGTTTCAGCTTTTCAAAAAAGACAATCAGGT
>CAZGYK010000054.1:0-9307 GCA_964530485.1 uncultured Oscillospiraceae bacterium | reverse complement strand
ATTCCGGTTATTGTTACATCGATTAGGTCGCCGGGACAAAGACGGTCATCTTTGATCAGGATCGGGAGATACCGGTCGCTGTACCCTTCAAAAAAACCGTCGCGGTTTTTTTGTTCGACAATGATCCGAACGGTTTTTCCAACAGATGCTTGAAGGATATCCTTTCGGGATCCAGCCGCCGCCGCAAGCATTTTTTTCGAACGCTCTTCTTTCGTTTTTCGATCGAGCTGAGGCATTTCGGCGGCTTTGGTACCGGGGCGGTGCGAATAGGGGAAAACATGGCATTTCAAAAAACCGAAATGAGCGACAAAATTCAGGCTTTCACAAAAATCATGTTCAGATTCCGTAGGAAACCCTACCATTATATCGGTTGTAAAGGATGGATCCTTAAAAAAATGTCGAATCTGATCGGCAACGGCTTGATATTCTTCGGCGGTATAGCGCCGCCCCATCGTTTTGAGCGTAGCGGTACACCCGCTTTGGAGCGAGAGATGAAATTGCGGGCAAAGTTTTTCGTATCCGGAAAGCCGGTAGAGAAGATCCGGGGTCATAAGATCCGGTTCGAGCGAGCTCAGGCGGATTCGCTTGATAGAAGGGACACTTGAACAGGCTTCCACCGCATCCGCAAGCGTCAAGCCGCTTCCTTTTCCGTAAGAGGATAGATTGATTCCGGTCAGGACGATTTCCTGATAGCCGTTGTCCGCAAAACGGCGGGATTGGAGCGCGATCTCCTCCGGAGCGAGCGAGCGGATAAAGCCGCGGGCATAGGGGACGATACAGTAACTGCAATACCGGTCGCACCCGTCTTCGATCTTGAGAAACGCGCGGGTATGGCCGCGCAGCGACTCGACCGGGATATGGCGAAAGGGATCGCCTTTGCCGTGGGCGGGGATATCGACAATCCGCTCCCGCGATTCGAGAAAGCGGAAGAGAAGCGATGGCAATCCCTCGCGAACTGCGTTTCCCGTTACAATATCCGCCGGAAGGAAGGCGGCGGCGGCATCGGGGAATGCCTGTGGGAAACAGCCGGTCAACACGGTAATACAATCGGGATTCACCTGTTTTGCCCGCCGAATAAAGTTCCGGACTTTTTTGTCTCCGGAAGCGGTCACGGTACAGGAATTGACCACGACAAAATCGGCTTCGCTCAGCGTTTCGGAGACCGTAAACCCGTGATTTATAAGAAGCGAGGACATCTCTTCTGTCTCGCAACTATTGACTTTACATCCAAATGTATGAAAATATACCTTCAAAATAGATTCCTATAGATTTCTTTCTCTAGAGAATTTTTGCAATGTTGTTATATAGTCAGTCAATTTCAAAACGCTTTCGCGTTTTTTATTTAACCAGCTGTGCCGGAAAATGACCGCGTGAAAGCAATGAGGACTTGAAGAGCGCTATAGGCAAGACGCGCATATCGGCCTTGTCTATAGCGATTTGTCTTAGATCATTTTCAGGGTTATAAGTATATCATAAATCTAGCACAACAACCAAAAAAAGATAAAAACTTTTGGACGGCAACCTCTGGCCTCAAAGAATTTTCGACAGCATTGTTTCTTGACGGTAGCGCCCCAAATAAGATATATTGGTTATAGTAAACTTTACCGATTTCATTTCGATCTTAAGGAGAGGAAAAAAAGATTATGTCGATACGTTTGAACCGGGCATATCTGGAAGGATTCGTAGAGCAAAGCGACTTTGAACGCGTAAAACCAAAGGTTGTTTCAGCACATGAATCTCTTTGCTCCGGCACGATAAAGGGGAACGACTATATCGGATGGTTGACGCTTCCGAAAGATTACGACCGCGGCGAGTTCGAGAGAATTAAGGCGGCCGGAAAAAGAATCCGCGAGACCAGCGATGTTCTTGTCGTTATCGGAATCGGCGGGAGTTATCTCGGGGCGCGCGCAGTCATTGAGCTTCTCGGAACGCAGTATTTTAACGATCTCTCACCTCTCAAAGTATATTACGCCGGAAACAGCATTTCTCCCGACAGCCTCAATCAGGTTCTAAAGCTTTGCGAGGGGAAACGCGTCTCGGTCAACGTTGTCTCAAAATCGGGAACGACGCTTGAACCGGCGCTCGCTTTTCGCGTTCTTAAATCTATGATGGAGGAGCGCTACGGGAAAGACGAAGCTGCCAGGCGAATTTATGTGACCACAGACAAGGCGCGCGGCGCGCTTAAGCATCTTTCGGACAACGAGGGATACGAAAGCTTTGTGATCCCTGACGACGTCGGCGGACGTTACTCGGTCCTTACCGCGGTTGGATTGCTTCCGATTGCGGCGGCCGGCTTTGATATCGATGCGCTGATGGCGGGCGCAGCGGCGGCGATGGATTCGTTCAACGATCCCGACCTCGATAAGAATGACTGTTACGCCTACGCCGCTTCGCGCTATATTCTCGGAAAAAAGGGAAAGTGTATTGAACTTTGTACCTGCTTTGAGCCGGCATTTTATATGTTTGGAGAATGGTATAAGCAGCTTTTCGGGGAGAGCGAAGGAAAAGAAGGAAAGGGAATCTTCCCATCGTCCCTGATTTTCTCAACCGATCTGCATTCCATGGGCCAATATGTTCAGGAAGGACAGCGGATGCTGTTTGAGACGGTTGTCCGTTTCTTAAAACCGCAGACGGATCTGTCAATTGCGAAAGATCCCGACAACTTCGACGGACTCAACTATGTCGCAGAGAAAGAGATGTCCTATATCAACCTACAGGCGTCGGACGGTGTTCTTCTTGCGCATACCGAAGGCGGCGTTCCGAACCTTTTGATTGAGCTCGAATCGATCAACGAATTTGAGGTTGGGGAACTGATCTACTTTTTCGAAAAAGCCTGCGCGATTTCCGGGGCGATGCTCGGAATCAACCCGTTCAACCAGCCGGGCGTTGAGAGCTATAAGACCAATATGTTTGCGTTGCTAAATAAACCCGGGTTTGAGGCCGAGGGAGAAGCGCTCCGCAAAAAATTGAAATAAAGTTTCGGGCCTTTGCTGCGGCACAAGACAGCAAAAACATCATTTTGGAGGACACGAACATGATTCATTTTATTGTCGGGACCAAAGGTTCCGGAAAGACCAAAATGTTGATCGATATGATCAACAAAGCTGCCGAGGAGACGACAGGCAATATCGTTTGTATCGAAAAAAATATGAGCTTGACCTATGACATCAAGCATTCCGTCCGTCTGATTGACGTCGATGAGTATCACGTTGACGGGTATGACCAGTTCTACGGATTTGTTGCGGGGGTTCTCGCAGGGAACTACGATATTATGGAGATCTATGTGGACGGGATTCTCCGGGTAGGAAACCACGACCTTTCCGGTTTTGAGAAACTAATTGAGCAGCTCGACGTACTCTGTAAAGACGTAAAGGTTGTTATCACGGTATCCGAAAAACCCGAGAATCTTCCGGAAGCACTTAAAAAGTATATGTAATCCGATCTTTTTCAAGGGATTCTATGTGACAGATTGTCTTATAATTGAATCAGAACCTCTCGGGGAACATTTTTGTTGACATCCCTTTTTGGTATGGTATAATGTCTAAGTGCGAATTCGTACAGGATATTTGCTATTTTGAGATCGTTCTGTACCGAAGATAAGCGACATTATCCACGATAAGAGGAGGTGCTAACAATGGCAGTACCGAAGAGAAAGGTTTCACAAGCTAGACGGGACAAACGGCGCGCCTCGGTGTGGAAATTGCCGGAACCCGCGCTCGCGAGATGCTCGCATTGCGGCGGACTGATGGTTCCGCACAGAGTATGTGGCAACTGCGGCTACTACAAGAACAGAGAAGTCATCAAGAAGGAAGCGTAGTTTGACAGGCGTTCTGTTTTCGTTGTGATATGGAAACCGAGAGGGGGAGTATTCCCCCTCTTTTTCTAGGCTTGGAGGAAAATATGGCGGTTAAAATTGAGAGTGTTGCGTCGAAAAGCGTCGCAGATATCCTTGGAATCCGGGCGAATGACAAGCTTCTTTCGGTCAACGGACAGGAGATCCGGGATGTTCTCGATTACGGGTTTTATACCGCCGACCGGAACCTGACGCTTATCGTTGAACGGGAATCCGGCGAAAAGGAAACGCTCTTCGCGACAAAGAAGGAATATGAGGATCTCGGGTTGGAGTTTACGGATTTCTTGATGGATTCGGAACACAGCTGTGACAACCATTGTATCTTTTGCTTTGTCGACCAACTCCCGGAGGGAATGAGAGAAACGCTCTATTTCAAGGACGACGATGAGCGGCTTTCTTACCTCTTCGGAAACTATTTGACGCTTACGAATCTTTCGGACCGGGAAGTTTCGCGGATGATTGAAATGCACATCACCCCTGTCAACATCTCGGTTCATACGACAAACGAGGCGCTCCGCTGTAAGATGCTCGGTAACCGGAAAGGCGGGGAGTCGCTAAGGCATCTCTTCCGGCTTGCGAAAGCGAAGATCGAGATCAATTGTCAGATCGTACTTTGCCGCGGGATCAATGACGGGGACGAGCTTGAACGAACGATGGAGGACCTTGAAGCGCTTTACCCTTCGGTTGGGAGCGTCGCGATTGTCCCTGTTGGACTGACGAAATATCGAGAGAAGCTCTTTTCGCTCGAAGGGTACGACAAAGAATCGGCAGGAGAGGTTCTTGATCGGATTGAACGGCGCCAAGACGCATTTCGAAAGACACATGAAACCGGGATGTTCTATCCCGCAGACGAATGGTTTTTATTGGCCGAGCGGCCGATTCCGGAGCTTTCATATTATGACGAGCTGATGCAGCTCGAAAACGGCGTTGGGATGCTTGCGCTCTTAAAGGCTGAATTTCTGGATGCTATTGAGAGGGCGGAACCCTCCGGTTTTCGACCGGTTGACCTGATTACGGGGGAGGCTTCAGCGGACTGGATTGCATCGCTCTTAGATGCCGCTAAAAAGCGGTTTTCGGGACTCAAGGCGGAGCCTCATGTTGTAAAAAACGAATTTTTTGGCGGGAACGTTGTTATTTCGGGACTCTTGACCGGCGAGGATATCAAAACACAGGTTCGCCCGGAAGATCTAAAAGGCGAAACTCTACTGATTCCGCGGGATATGCTTCGGAGCGAAGGAGATTTATTTTTAGACGGGCTTTCCCTCGACGACTTATCCGTGTATTATAATAGAGAAGTCATACCTCTTTCGGACGGATATGAACTGTTTGAGGCGATGCAAAGAGATGACTAGGAGGTAACACGATGCCGAAGCCGATTGTTGCGATTGTTGGGCGGCCCAACGTCGGGAAATCGACGCTTTTTAATAAACTGATCGGGGAACGGCGGTCGATTGTTGACGATAAACCGGGGGTTACACGGGACCGGATTTTTGGCGACGCCGACTGGAACGGGTATCATTTTACCTTGATCGATACCGGTGGTCTTGAACTGGACGCGACCGACGACATCCGCTCCCATATCGGGGAACAGGCGAAGATCGCGATAGATACCGCAGATGTTATTTTGATGGTGACCGATCTGACGGCCGGGGTAACCGCCGCCGACATGGAGATTGCGGATCTGCTTCGCCAGAGCGGCCGGCCGGTTGTTCTTGTTGTCAATAAGGCGGACAGTATCGGGGATACCCCGCTTGAAATTTACGATTTTTATTCGCTCGGACTCGGAGATCCGGTAGCGGTTTCATCGCTACACGGTCACGGGACCGGAGACCTTCTTGATCTTGTTGTACAGGACATTGAAAAGGTAGACGAAAAGGAAGAGGAAGGCGACGCGATCAAGGTTGCCGTTATCGGGCGGCCGAACGCGGGAAAATCTACGCTAGTCAACACCATTCTCAAGGAAGACCGGATGATCGTATCGGAGATCGCCGGGACGACGAGAGATGCGGTAGATGCCGAGGTCGAAAATGAATTCGGCAGTTTCCTCTTTATCGACACCGCAGGGATGCGAAGAAAAGGGAAGATTAACGAGAGCATTGAACGCTACAGCGTTATGCGGGCGCTTGGGGCGGTTGACCGCGCTGAGGTCTGCGTTATCATGGTTGATGCGACCGAAGGGTTTACCGAACAGGACAGCAAAGTAGCGGGTTATGCCCACGAACAGGGCAAGGGATGTATTATCGCCGTCAACAAGTGGGATCTTGTTGAAAAAGACGGAAAGACCATGGACACCCTTCGCAAAAAATACATGAATGATTTTTCGTTTATGTCCTACGCACCGATTATTTTTATTTCGGCGAAAACAGGACAGCGAGTTGACCGGTTGTTCGAGCTGATCAAGTTTGTTGATGAGCAGAATTCCATGCGAATTTCGACGGGGATGCTCAACGAAGTCCTCGCTCGCGCGACGGCGCGGGTTCAGCCGCCATCGGATAAGGGCAGGCGCCTTAAGATTTTTTATATCACCCAGCCGTCTACCCGCCCGCCGACGTTTGTAGTTTTTGTGAACCGCGCGGATTTGTTCCATTTTTCCTATCAGAGATATATTGAGAACCAGATTAGAGAGACGTTTGGGTTAGAGGGTACCCCGATACGGATGATTGTAAGAGAGAGGAGCTCTAAATATGCCTAGTTGGATGCAGCAGATTTCGACGCTGCTGACGGTTCCGGCCGCTTCGATTCCTGAAATGGTTCTGGCAGTCGTCGGCGTAGCCGCCACAAGTTATGTTTTGGGATCGCTTTGTTTCGCTATCATTTTTACCAAGCTCTTTACCGGAAAAGACATCCGGAAGCTCGGAAGCGGAAATGCGGGAACCGCAAATGTGCTTCGCTCGGCCGGGTTTATCCCCGGCGCATTGACCGGAATTTTCGATTTCCTGAAAGGCGTTTTAGCAGTCTATATCGGTTACTGGCTGTTTGAACTGGTTGGCTTTGACCGGTATACCGGCGGATGTTTCGCCACACTGTTTGTACTGATTGGACATCTTTACCCGGTTTTCTTCCGTTACCGCGGCGGAAAAGGCGTTATGACGATGGCGGGGATTATCGTTGTACTCAACTGGGAATTGTCCTTGATTATTATTACGATTTACCTGATCGTAATTTTGGTTACGCGGATTACTTCTGTTGCAGCGCTTGTCGCATTCGCTGTTCTTCCGATTGTCAACGCGCTTCTCTGCGGGTTTTCCGGGCAGCCCTGGCTTAAGTCATCCATTTTCTTCGTTTTAATTTCCGTATTGATTTTTTATACCCACCGGGAGAATATCAAGCGGCTCAAGGACGGAAAAGAGAAAAAGCTCGTCGTCAAGAAATAAGAGAAAATAAAAAAGAGCCGAAACTTCGGCTCTTTTTCGATTCGATATGCTTAGGATGCTGCGCGGACTACTTTGCCCGAACGCAGGCAGCGGGTGCAGGCGTGAACAGACTTCGGAGTACCGTCCACCACTGTTTTCACACGCTTGATGTTGGGTTTGAATGTCCGGTTGGAACGCCTGTGGGAGTGGGAGACCTTGATTCCAAACGAAACACCCTTTCCGCAGTAATCACATTTTGCCATATTCTGCACCTCCTTTTTACCGGCGAATCTACCGCCGTGATAAGGTTCCCGAAACGGGAGATCCTCTTAAAGTCACGGGTAATACTATATCAGAAAAAAAAACGAAAAGCAAGTGTTTCGGTAAGAAATAATCGCACTACTGTGGGAAGCTTGTTGTTTTTTAGTTTCTGAAACGATATAATGAGAGAGATATTTTTTTGATTGTACAGAATTGCGCCGAACCCGCAGGATAAGCCACAGGTTTTGACAGTCAAAACCAGGTTTTGACAGTCAAAACCCCGGTTTTTGGCTACCAAAAACCCGACTAAACGGCGGGATCAGCGTTTCTTCGTTAGAAAACAAGAACAAAGAAAAGCGTTTCATTTGGAGAAAAGAGCGTTATGTTAAGCAATTTTTCCCTTAGTTCGGAGAGTATACTGATCTATGTTGCACGTATTATCGGTTTTTTGACCGCGATTCCGGTCCATGAATCGGCACACGCATGGATTTCTTATAAGCTTGGAGATCCGACCGCGAAAAATCAGGGCAGAATTACGCTAAACCCGGTAAAGCATTTTGATCCTTTGGGGGCGCTCTGCATGCTCCTTGTCGGATTCGGATGGGCAAAGCCGGTCCCGATTGACCCGAGATATTACCGCAACCGCAAGGTTGGGATGGCGTTGTCCTCGATTGCCGGCCCGGTTTCCAACCTTCTTATGGCATATATTGCGATGATCTTTTATAAGGTATTTGATTATCTTTCCTATGTGTCGTCTACCGGGTTGTTTCCGTCTCTTGCGCTCATATTCAGTTATTTGGTTTCGATCAATATTCTTCTTTGTGTCTTCAACTTGATTCCGCTTCCGCCGCTCGACGGATCCCGTGTCCTGTTGATTTTTCTTCCGGAACGCATTTATTTTGGACTGATGCGCTATGAGCGAATTATTATGCTCCTGATTTTTGCGCTTTTGTTCATGAACGTTCTTGATCAACCACTTTTTATCGTTCGACAGTTTGTTCTGAGAGTTTTGGATGGGTCGACAATGTATGTCGATATTCTTGCCGCGATGTTGATTGGCGGATAACCGGCAAAACCAAGGCGAAGCGGACGCATCGCATAAATGAGGTAGTATGGAACAGGTCAGTTTCAAAATTGAAAACTTCGAAGGACCGTTGGATTTGCTGTTGCATCTGATCTCGCGGCATAAGATGACGTTGCTTGAGGTGAAGATATCGCTCATTATTGACCAATATCTTTCGTTTATCGGAACTGTTGGGCCGGATGAACTTGACCCGACTAGCGAGTTTGTCGAGATGGCAGCGCGCCTTGTTCATATGAAATCGGCGGCACTTCTTCCGAGACAGGAGGAGGCCGAGGAACTTGAGCGGGAGCTTGTCGGACAACTTGTTGAGTACCAGCTTTGCAAACTGGCCGCGAAAAAGCTTCAGTATATGCAGGAGGGAATCTATTACGCAGTTCGCGAACCGATTCAACTCCGGCTTCCGGAGGACTATAAAGTCCGGCATGATAAGGGAGAATTACTCGCCGCATTTATGTCGTTAATGGGACGGGCGGGACGCGGAATGGCCGTCGGGATGGAAAAATTCGAAGAAATTGTCGTCGCCCCGGTCGTATCGGTATCTTCACGAGTTATTTTTATTCTTAGAAATCTTCGAAAGGGCATCGTAAAAAATGTCCGCGAACTTTTTGATAAAGCGAAAAGCAGAAGCGAATCTGTCGCGACATTTTTAGGCCTTCTAGAACTGATCAAGGCCAAGCGCATCACCGTCGCACAGGATGGGACACTCGCGAGCGACAGAGGAGCGAGTCCCGGTTTTGATGAAACAAAACCAGAAGG
>CAZGYK010000053.1:7164-9397 GCA_964530485.1 uncultured Oscillospiraceae bacterium | reverse complement strand
ACAATCACTTCTCTGAAAGACATTCTCACGCTTTTATAGCATTTATGTCCGATATCCCGAAAGGAGCTTTCCTATGGCAACTTGGATAGCCCATCTAAGAATTGCAGACCAACTACTCCCCTTACTCCCCGGCATTGACAAAATTGCGTTCCTTGTTGGAAGTATCGGTCCGGACTGCGGTAAACCCTCGGACGATTGGATGTCTTTTGATCCGCCTCCGTCGGTAACGCATTGGACAAAAACCGGGATAAAACGAGACATTGACGCTGAAGCATTCTACCAAGCCTATCTCAAAAACGATTGCGGACAAACAGCATTTGCGTTCTATTTCGGCTATTACCTCCACCTTGTAAGCGACGTCCTTTGGACAACATTAGTCGCTCTTCCTAACGCCGCAATATATCAAGCAAACTACGACGCCGACGACCATTTTATTTTCGAAGTCAAGAAAGACTGGTACGATCAAGACCACCTTTTTTTGAAGAGAAATCCAAAATTCGAACCATTTCAAATCCTCCAATCTATTGAAAAATTTGAGAACCGATACCTACCCTATTATCCCGAAGACGCCTTTATCACACAGATTCAATATATTACCGAGTTTTACCGAAAAGGAAGCGATACCCTAAACCGGGAGTTTCCTTATCTCAAGGAATCTGAAATGAACGATTTTATTGAAGCATCTGTAGCCCAATTAAAAGCATTGGTTAAAGAAAAGGCGCAGGACGTTCCATCGTCAGTATTTCCAATCATTTAGCCCTTTTTTTGATCATCTGACCAAATGTCCTTTCTCTTATTTTGTGATATCATGAATAAAAAGAATTGAAGGAGTTACGCTATGAAAATTGCTATCATGGGCGCCGGAAGCATTGCCGGAGTTCTCGCCGACACAATGCGCCAAATGGAGACTGTTGAATGCTATGCCGTCGCGTCGAGGGATATCGAACGCGCAAAGGCTTTCTGCGACAAGTACGGTTTTGAAAAAGCCTACGGAAGCTACACAGAAATGCTGGAAGACCCAAATGTAGAGCTGGTTTACATTGCGACGCTTCACCCCCACCATTTTGAACATGCAAAACTCTGTATTGACTATGGCAAACCGGTTCTTTGTGAAAAACCATTTACCGTCAATGCGGCTCAACTTAAGGAATTGCTTGCATACGCTGAATCAAAGAATGTCTTTATTACCGAAGCAATCTGGACGCGCTATATGCCGATGCGCAAAAAAATCGACGAAGTCCTCGCTAGCGGAATCATCGGAAAACCGGTTACCATGACAGCAAACCTCGGCTATAAAGCGGATCATGTAGAACGTCTCGCGAACAAGGAACTTGCCGGCGGCGCGCTTCTCGATATTGGTGTATACCCCGTCAACTTCGCTTTGATGCATTTTGGCGATGACATCGAAACAATCATGTCCAACGTCATTTATACTGACCGCGGAGTGGATATGCAAAACACGTTGGTCTTTACCTACCGTGACCGAAGAATGGCTGTATTAACAAGCACGTTCTGTGCTTCTTCCGACCGTAAAGGAATCATTTGGGGAACCGACGGATATATCGTTACCGAAAATATAAATAACTGTGAAGGTATAAAGGTTTACAGCAAGGATCATAAAGAAATCGCGAGTTATGATACTCCGAAACAGATTTCCGGCTATGAATACGAAATAGACGCCTCGATCAAAGCGATCAAAGAAGGCAAACTTGAATGTGATGAGATGCCTCACAGCGAATCCATCAAAGTCATGGAATTGATGGACAGGATCCGCGCGGACTGGGGTCTTCGCTATCCCTGCGAAGAATAAATGCAAAAGAGATAAACTGAAATCAAGGGGATTCTTCAGAAGCGAACAAAAACAGTATGAAAGAAGGATTCTTATGAAAACAACTCTCTCGTTCTACAAAGATTACCCGGAACAGCCCTATATATCTCCCGACAGGGATATTAAGGCATATGAGGCCTCCCCTGAACGCTTCCCCTATGGACTTGTTGAGAAGCGACAGATGGTTCGTCTTCCCGAAGGCGTATTGCCGGGAGATATCGTCATGCTCTGGCGCATCCATTTTGGCAATTTCACGAACGAATCAGTCATTCCGCAATACTTTGAATACCGCTACGGCGTGAATAGCGATGTCTCTATCAAGACTCTGATGGAGCTTAAATTCATCGGCCAGCATAGCGCTACCGATTCGCTTGATGCCTTGACCATTCCGCAACTTAAATACTT
>CAZGYK010000053.1:4034-7154 GCA_964530485.1 uncultured Oscillospiraceae bacterium | reverse complement strand
GATCAAAAAGGAAAAAAGATGGATCTTCTTAAGAGAATAGGAGATCAAATACCCGAAAACGATCTTTGCAAGCTCTTTCCTCTTCGAAAATACTACATCACCCCTTCCGGCGAACAGGTTTTAACGAAATACGACGACATCATACAACGTCATGGCCCAAAAATGTAGGTAATAGTAGTTAGATCATAATTTTGATAATGAGGAGATTATAATGAAAATTGGATTTATCACAGCTGGTGGAATCGCAAGAATACTTGCCGATACAATGAGACAAATGGACTCTGTAGAGCTCTATGCCGTAGCCGCCCGCGATCTCTCACGCGCCGAAGCATTTGCGAAAGAATTTGGTTTTACGAAAGCCTATGGCAGCTACGAGGAAATGGTCAAAGATCCCGAGGTAGAACTGGTTTATATTGCTTCCCCCCATTCCCACCACTATGAACATGCAATGCTCTGTATCGAGCATGGGAAACCGGTACTTTGCGAAAAAGCTTTTACTCTGAATGCCGGTCAGGCAAAAAAGCTTCTCGCTTACGCGAAGGAAAAGAAGGTCATGATTACCGAAGCGATCTGGACCCGCTATATGCCAACACGCAAGATGATCGACGATGTCATAAAAAGCGGCGTCATCGGAGAACCCGTTACCCTGACGGCGAATCTCGGTTATAATGTTGCCCATGTCGCTCGTCTGGTTGACCCAAATCTTGCCGGAGGCGCACTTCTTGACGTAGGCGTCTATCCCCTTAACTTCGCCTTAATGGTATTCGGCCATGACTTTGAGACGATCGTTTCGAGCGCCGTTATGACCGAAAGAGGGGTCGATTCCTCAAACAGCTTTACCTTAACCTATCCCGACGGACGGATGGCCATTCTCAACAGCACTTTCCGTGCCGTCTCCGACAGAAAAGGAATTATCTACGGAACCAAAGGCTATATGATCATAGAAAACATCAACAACCCTGAGCGAATTTTCGTCTATGAGGATGACCGCTCTCCCGACCGGAAGCCGGTAGCTGTCTATGAAAGACCGGCGCAGATTTCCGGTTACGAATATGAGGTTCAGGCCGCAATTGATGCCGTAAAAGCTGGCAAACTTGAATGTGACGAAATGCCTCACGAAGAAACCATTCGCGTCATGGAAATTATGGATTCTATCCGCGCCGATTGGGACCTTGTCTACCCGATGGAGAAATAGATGATGTTTATCAACTTTGCTCATCGCGGCGCTTCAACTTATGCGCCGGAAAACACAATGGCCTCCTTTTGTAAGGGAATCGAAATGGGAGCGAACGGTATCGAGACCGACGTTCAGCGAACGAAGGACGGTGTCCTCGTTTTACACCACGATGACACGATTTTTAGAACTGTTGGTATCGATCGGCGGGTTTCTGATCTGACTCTCCGGGAGTTAAAAGAACTGGATTTTGGATCGTTTTTTTCCTCTAAGTATCTCAACGAAAGGATCGTCACGCTCGAAGATTTCCTCTACTATTTCAGCGGAAAACCTTTGCACTTTGCGATCGAAATCAAGCAGGACGGAATTGAAGAAGAGACTTTGGCTCTCTGCGACCGTTATCTTCCAAGAGACAAGTTTACAATCACCTCTTTTCTGCTCGACAGCATTCTAAAGCTTGCAGATATCGAAAGCCCACCAAATCTCGGCCTTCTAGCAACCTCCTTTGACAAAGCTGAAATCGAGACACTGCTCGTCCATAAAATCGGTCAATATTGCCCGTTTGCTCCCGACTTGAATAAAGAGCAGATGCAGTACCTTCGAGATAAAGGGTTCAACATTCGTGCTTGGGGCATAGCCGACGAAAATGTTATGCAGTATGCGCTTGCTATGGGGGTCGACGGAATGACGGTAAATTTCCCCGATAAGCTGACCGCGGCAATGAATGGTTAATCCAAAATAATCAAATAAAGCGTCACAGAACCTGTGACGCTTTTATTTTTTATCTTCAAAACTGTTTTTCGATTGTCTTGGCTGCCTCTTGTGGAGTCATATTAGAAACATCTAGCTTATCCGTCCCTAGCGCATCATAGAGAGGTAACCTCTCAAGGCTTCTTTCAAGTACATCCTTCGACCGGATACCGGTTGCGATATCATCTTCAAGCCTTTCGATAAGAGCGTCTCTTGTAGAAACCAACGAAATCCGATGAACCCTGCATTTTGATACATCAACCAAGGATAGAATTTCGTCAATAATTGCCTGTTCATGCATAACCCAACAAAAAATAACGTTCTTGTAGATAGAGCAATCCAAAAAGCTATTCAACAGGAACGCGATATTTTTTATAACCATCTGCTTCGTTTCATCTGTCACAAGAAAGGGATCCATATCCCAGCACCAGTCTCCGTCTAGAAACACCGAACCCGGCAAAAGCCTTTTCAAACATTGGCTGGTTGCCGTTTTCCCGACGCCCATCGTCCCGCCGATCAAATAGAGATCTTTCAATCTGTTCCTCCATATATTTCGTTTATGAATACGCATAACACGTCTAACACTTGACCCAGATAAAACGCAATATATAATACCTTAACACTGATAATCAT
Organism: uncultured Oscillospiraceae bacterium; assembly: GCA_964530485.1. Lineage (GTDB taxonomy): Bacteria > Bacillota > Clostridia > Oscillospirales > Ruminococcaceae > WRIP01. The sequence continues at coordinate 4,597 of CAZGYK010000053.1, read as the reverse complement.
ACATTTATTTGAGTGCTGATATTCCAGCTCAATGTTCCAAAAATCTCTTTCCTTCGAAACTTTTCGTCAATACAAAATCGTGCTTTCAATCTAATTTTAGCATAATTCCTTTCGCCCATTGGACGCGATTACCTCTTTTTCTATGTGCAGTTTTCGAACCTCTTACTATATCTGAGTATCTTTTGTCTATCATTTAAAGCTTTTATTACTATATACACATCAAAAAAAGGTTTCAATCCTATGATTGAAGCCTTAATTTTGAAATGATTCATATCTTACGCTCTTGTACGAATTACCTTCGCAGGATTTCCAACAGCAACAGAGTATTCCGGGATATCTTTTGTCACAATTGATCCGGCCCCGATTACGCTTCCCTTTCCAATACGAACCCCGCCGGTAATTGTCACATTACAGCCGATAAAAACGTCATCTTCAATCGTAACCGGTTTTTCTTTTAATGGCTGCTTATAAATTGGAGTCTTTGTATCCTCTATACTATGATCCGACGATATAATAGAAGTCCTATGTCCAATTCGAACGTCATTTCCTATCGTTAGACCGCC
>CAZGYK010000053.1:373-4024 GCA_964530485.1 uncultured Oscillospiraceae bacterium | reverse complement strand
GATAGTGGTGCAAGATTTATGGACTTAAGAGATAGATTAATTGATGAAGGGAATGATATTCTTGCTATTTTAAAGGATGAAATGAACTCTGTAGTTGCTAATATAGGTAAATGGACTATATCTGAAAAAAACTTTATGTCCCATAAGCAGAAACGTAAACCCATTCGTTCAATGTCACGTGAGATCCTATCGTCAGCTTATTTGGGTACCATATCGTTACGCCTTCATAGATACGAACCTTTCCCAACTTTTTGCTGAAAATCTTGGTAATCCAATACCTGAAAAAATCGCCGATTGGGCTCGGAACATATTTGAATATTCCGTACACAAAAAAGTATACGCCATGTAAAAGATAATCACCAATTTTTGACTGACTTCGCATGTTGGCTTATACCTTTCTATCGTAATAAACATATTCATTCTCGTAACAGATTGTTTGACTACACCCAACAAACAGGTTTGCAGTCTGACTTAGCTAACGTTCGATCAAACCGGACAAATGCTTCTTATACTTACGGCCGCAGACTTTGCATTCGAGCTGATCCTCTAAAATCTCGCCGCATTCACAGATCCATCCCTTTTGTTTTGCCGGCACACCCGCTACAATTGCGTAGTCGGGAACATCCGCAATTACAACCGCACCCGCTGCTACCAGCGCGCATTTCCCCACGGTATTTCCACAAACGATGGTACAGTTTGCTCCTAAAGAGGCCATCTCCTTGACAAGAGTTTTCAAGTAATTCTCGGAACCTTTGGGGTACTTTGACCTTGGCGTCCTATCATTCGTAAAAACTGTGCTCGGCCCGCAAAAAACATAATCCTCCAGCTCAACTCCACCGTAGACCGAAACATTGTTCTGGATTTTAACATTGTCATGAATAATTGCGTCATTTCCGACATTGACGTTTTGTCCAAGTCTACAGTTCTTACCAATCACCGCACCACTCTGCACATGGCAAAAATGCCAGATCTGAGTTCCGCTTCCTACTTCGGCTCCGTCATCAACATAACTGCTTTCATGAACAAAATATTCAGACATTTCCAACTTGACCTTTCTTGTCTTACGCCCTCAATCGGCGGTTGTCCTCAGTATCCATCCACATAGCAAAAAACAGCGACTGCAGACTCATCAAACTTGTAAACACAAAAAGAATCAAAGTCGTATTCGGCATCGTGTGGAGCGTAAAATAGATCACGAGCATCCGTATCAAGAAAAAGAGGCTGAGCGGCATACACAAAAAGGAAAAGAAATAGAACAGAACAAGCGGGTTGAAATCAGTCAGCAAATATTTTCTGGTCAACCTCTTAAAGAAGAGCTTCAGCAACATCATCGATACCTTAACGATATAGCGGCCCAACTTGATTTTACTCTGTTCCTTCCCGTATACCGGTTTTACAGCAACATCCTTCACGCGATAATTTGCAAGATTCAACATATAGAGAATGTGGGCATTGTAGCCGTATCCCTTTACCATATCTTCAATAGGGATTGTAGAGATGGCTTTGTGAGAAATCGCTGTATATCCACACTGGGGATCGATTACATACCAGTAGCCGGTGGCGAACTTCGATAAAAAGGTCAAAATACTGTTACCGATATAACGGTACTTTGGCATCTTGCTTTTAACATTCGCATTTGTAAGCCGCGTTCCCTTTACATAGTCTGCTTCATCCCGAACAACAGGAATGACAACGTCAAACAAATCGTCCGGGTCCATCTGGGCATCTCCGGCCATAACGGCAACTACGTCAATTTTGAGTTCGATCGATTTGAGATATCCGTCTATCAACGTCTGTCCCAAACCGCTGTTAACGACATGGTCAACCAAAACGATGCGTTTGTCTGTTTCCATATACGAAACAATTCTATCGCGTGTATCATCAGCGCTTCCGTCGTTTACAATAATCATCGTATCAACAAAGTCAGGCATAGTACTCATAACTTTGTTGATCAAATCGCCCTCATTGTACGCCGGAATAACAACTCCAATTGTCTTTTCCTCTAACACAAAGTTACCTTCCCTTCAGATACTGTTTCATCCAACCTAGGGTTTCGTCTATACCCTTGTCAAAACCCGTTTGAAACTCAAACCCAAGGTTTCTGATCTTTTCATTGGAAATGTCAAAATGCTTAATATCTCCAACCAACCAGTCTTTGTGGATCGTTTCGAGATCTTCGCGTCCAAGACATTTCTTAACCTTATCTGCAAGTTCGGTAATCGTAACATTGATCCCAGAGGCACAGTTGTACGCCTCTCCCATTGTTCCGTCTCTATCCGCAACAAGCATGTTAATCCCGACAACGTCCTTTACATAAGTAAACGAACGCTGTTGCGTTCCATCTCCAAAAATAACAGGAGATTCTCCCTTAATTACCTTGTTTGCGAAGATAGAAACAACGCCGCCTAGGTCACTATACTCCTGGCGGGGACCATACACATGGAAATAGCGGAGAATTGTACAGTCAAGACCATAAAGGTCACAAAACGCGCGCGCATACTTTTCTCCGGTCAACTTACTTACGCCATAATAGGACACCGGATTGAGTGGGTGGTTCTCGTCCTGAGGCAGGATTTTCGCTTCGCCATAAACTGAACCGGACGAGGCGTGAACAACCTTCTTGACTCCCATATCGCGCGAAAGTTCAAGTACATTAAATGTACCTGTGCCATTGATCAGAAGATCACGTCTTGGATCATTTAGGCAGATATTCTTCTTCGATGCAGCTTCATGAAAGACAATATCGACACCTTCCATACACTTTTTTAGCTCATCATAGTCTGTAACGTCACATTCAGCCTCACGAAAGCCATTGTAATCATGAAAACTTTTCACATTCTCATGTTTTCCCGAAAGATAATTGTCGACACTAATGACTTCTAGACCTTCTTCGAGAAGTCTTTCTACAATATGGCTTCCAATAAATCCCGCGCCGCCGGTAACCATCGCACGACTGTATTTTTCCTTAAGCATGTAAACTCCTCATATTCTTTTACTAAATTTAACTTCTGAATTAAAAAAAGTTATAGCGTTTCAATGTTGTGACGATCTTTAATGTCCGCTAAAGCATTCTTTGTATCAAAAACCATTTTAGCATATTTTTGTACCATACTGTAATCGACGTTGCTATGCGAAGTCGTTACGATGACGATGTCCGCGTTTGAAATGACGTCGCCAGTCAGTTCCGGAAGGCTATATGCGATACCGTTTTTGCGTTTCACTTCCGGTACCCAAGAATCGTAGTAGGACACGTTTGCCCCTACTTCATCCAGTTCATTCCAGACACGCAGCGCAGGGCTTTCCCTACAGTCTGAAATATTTTGTTTGTATGCGACGCCAAGCAGGAGGACATTCGCACCATTGATCGCCTTCTTACTGCGATTTAACATCTTAATTGCCCGGTCTACGCAGTACTCCGGCATACGGTCGTTGATCATCATACTGCTTTCTATCATGCTCGTATGAAAGCCAAATTCTCTGGCCTTCCAACTCAGATAATAAGGATCAAGCGGAATACAATGTCCGCCCAAACCAGGCCCAGGATAGAACACCTGAAAACCATAAGGCTTTGTTTTTGCCGCTTCAATTACTTCCCATATCGAGATCCCCATTTTATGGCAAAGCTGAGCAAGTTCGTTTACAAGCCCAATA
>CAZGYK010000053.1:0-363 GCA_964530485.1 uncultured Oscillospiraceae bacterium | reverse complement strand
TTTCGAGTATCTTTTCCATCTCAGCAACTGCCGGGCTGCTTACTTCAAGAACATCGCTTATGAGAACCTCGCGGTACATCGTCGCGATCACTTCAGTCGCGTCGGCTCCAACTCCACCAACTACTTTTGGCGTGTTTTTCGTTTTATAAATGAGATTCCCCGGATCAACACGTTCAGGAGAAAAACCCAAAAAGAAATCAACTCCACAGACCAATCCGCTTCCCTCTTCGAGAAGTGGTTTTACAACCTCTTCTGTAGTCCCGGGATAGGTCGTAGACTCAAGTACAACAATGCTCTCGGCTTTCATGTATTTCGCTATTTCCATACACGACTTTTTGATATAGCTTACATCCGGAGTTTGAT
>CAZGYK010000052.1:9043-9442 GCA_964530485.1 uncultured Oscillospiraceae bacterium | reverse complement strand
CGAGCATCGCAAATCCGGTCTGGCGGCATGCCATGACGTCTGTGTGGTCCCCGAAAATCGAAAGCGCGTGGGATGCGAGCGCTCTAGCGGATACGTCGATGACGCAGGGCAAAAGCTCGCCGGCGATTTTGTACATGTTGGGGATCATCAACAGAAGACCCTGCGAAGCGGTAAAGGTAGTAGTGAATGCACCGGCCGCGAGCGAACCGTGTACCGCGCCTGCTGCGCCTGCCTCTGACTGCATTTCGACAACCTTGACGGTATCGCCGAAAATGTTCTTCAGACCGTTTGCAGACTGTTCATCGACGACTTCGGCCATGACCGAAGAGGGCGTGATCGGATAGATAGCCGCAACCTCTGTAAACGCATAAGAAACGTGCGCCGCAGCGGTATTGCCAT
>CAZGYK010000052.1:6302-9033 GCA_964530485.1 uncultured Oscillospiraceae bacterium | reverse complement strand
TGTTTCTTCCTCTTTTCATTTTTCTTGCCATTGAACGACCTCCAATTATAAAAGTTACTTGAACTTGTGATTCCAACTATAGATTTTATCATCTATAGCATTCAAAGTAAAGGTGATTCTGTCTTTCGTCCGCAATTCTGCACTTTGTACAGTTCGCTTTTTCAGGTTTTAGTAAATGTTGGCAGGTTAAGGGAATATTTATCCACTTTTCATTCCAGAAACAGGTTCCTTCCGCGGCATTTCATAAAAAAGCCACAGGAATCCCTGCGGCTTTTTGGCTGATGATTAATTGTCTTCTACTCGTCGCTGTTTTTGCTTTTCGTCACTTTATTGAGGATCGCTACAACGATGAGCAAGCTTCCGAGAACGCCGAAAATCCCAAGCATTCCGAACAACGCAATATTGAGAGCCTGCGATATGACTTCAGATGTAACTGCCAGCATATTTCTTCCCCCCTATTTCGTAAGCAGGCTTAGAATCATTCCGCCCGCAACTACCGATGCGATCTGGCCGGCAACGTTCGCGCCCGCCGCCTGCATCAGCAGGAAGTTTTGGTTATCTTCTTTAAGACCCATCTTATGAACTACACGGGATGCCATCGGGAACGCTGAAATCCCCGCCGCGCCGATCATCGGATTGGCTTTCTTTTTACTAAAGATGTTCAGGAACTTGACGAACAGTACACCGAACACTGCGTCGAAGAAGAACGCCGCGAGTCCAAGCGCCATAATAATAATCGTCTCAACGCGTACAAACTGTTCCGCGCGCATATTGAACGAAACCGAAATTCCAAGAAGAATCGTAACCAGGTTCGCGAGTTCATTCTGCGCCGTCTTCGAAAGGTTTTCAAGTCTGCCACATTCGCGGATCAGGTTTCCAAACATCAGGAATCCGACAAGCGCAACCGACATCGGAGCAACAATTCCCGCGACAATTGTAACAACGATCGGAAATAGGATTTTCGTTGTTTTGCTGACGCTGGCCGGCTTATACTCCATTCGGATCATCCGCTCTTTCCTCGTCGTGACCGACTTGATGGCGAGCGGAAGTATCAGCGGAACCATCGCCATATAGGAATAGGCGGCAACCGTAATTGCGCCCTTATACTGGCTGTTGAGAACGTTTGAAACAAGAATCGCCGTCGGACCGTCCGCCGCTCCGATCATACCGACCGACGCCGCATCGTTAATGTTCGGGAAACCGACAAATAGAGCAACAAACATCGTAATGAAGATTCCAAACTGCGCAGCAGCTCCGTAGAGGAACATCCTAGGATTGGAAAGAAGCGGCCCAAAATCGATCATTGCTCCGATACCGATAAAGAGAATCAGCGGCAACGCCTCTGACGCTTCGATTCCGACTTCATAGAGCCACGAGATGATACCCTTAACGTTGAGGGATTCTCCCACCACCGATTCTTTTACAACATCAAGCACACCGGAAAACGGCAGGTTGACAAGAATCGCTCCAAATCCCATCGGGAGAAGGAGAGCCGGTTCATAGTCCTTTTTGATCGCGAGCCAGATCAAAAGTCCTCCAACGACCCACATAAGCAATTGCTTCAAGAACAGATAAGAATCCGCTTGAATGAATTCTGCCGCATTGCTAAAAAAATCCGACATTTCATCACTCCATCATAAAGTATTTGTTTTCTTTTTTTTGGCGCTTGCGCCCATTCTATCACCTTCTACCATGGGAAGCAACACCAAAACGTTCGTTAAAAAAATACCCAGACCTCTCGGTCCAGGTATTCTTCGAAACGAATTAATAGTTCTTGGCCTGCAATTCAAAGTAGGCCTTCGGATGCGCGCAAACCGGGCAAACTTCCGGGGCTGCCTTCGCAACATGGATATGTCCGCAGTTTTCGCATTTCCAGACAACGACGCCGTCCTTCTCGAAAACAGTATTACCTTCAACATTCTTCAGAAGCGCAAGATAGCGTTCCTCATGTTCTTTTTCGATCGCTGCGACACCTTCAAACATTTCCGCAATTTTCGCGAAACCCTCTTCGCGGGCAGTCTTCGCAAACCCGGCGTACATATCGGTCCACTCGTAGTGTTCGCCGCCCGCCGCGTCTTTTAGGTTCTCCGCGGTTGTTCCGATTCCGTGGGCAAGCTTAAACCAAAGCTTTGCATGCTCTTTCTCGTTACCGGCGGTTTCTGTAAAGATATCGGAAATCTGAACATAACCTTCTTTTTGCGCCTGGCTTGCGTAGTAGGTATACTTGTTTCTCGCCTGGGATTCCCCGGCAAATGCTGTCATTAGGTTGGCTTCGGTCTTTGATCCTTTCAGTTCCATTGTATCTCTCCTTTTCATAGAATAATCGTCAAATTTAATTCGAACATTGTATTTTAATTCCCTTTGGGATTGCCTCTTAGAAGAGGTTTTCTCTTATTATAGTATAGAAAATAATAATCCACTAGTCAAGTGTAACTTCATTCCCGATTTCGTTATTTCATAGGATGGTTAAGGAGTTTTTTCAAATAAAAGCTTTTATTACTTCTCTTTTGACCGCTCGGATCTCAGTAATAAAAAACTTGTAACTCGCGACTTTCTATATGATATAATAATTGTGAATGATTGAAAAAATAGGAGAATTTTGATGAAAACCTACCGTTATGCCATCTTTGATCTGGACGGAACGCTTCTCGACACCGCCGAAGACCTCGCTGACAGCGTCAATTTTGCTCTTGGCGAATCCGGGTTCCCTGTCCGGACGCTCGACGAAATC
>CAZGYK010000052.1:0-6292 GCA_964530485.1 uncultured Oscillospiraceae bacterium | reverse complement strand
GTTTTATCGGAAACGGCGTCAAGAACCTAATCGGACGTTCGGTTCCAACGGACATTTCCGAGCCGGATTTTTCTCGTGTATTTGATTCTTTTAAGCAGCATTATGCAAAAAATATGGCAAACAAGACAACCGCCTTTCCGGGTATCATCAACCTTCTCAAGTCTCTTCGCGACAATGGAATCGGGGTCTCGATCGCATCCAACAAATATCAGAAGGGCGTTGAAGAACTCTGCGAGCTTCATTTCCCCGGTCTTTATTCGGTCGCGCTCGGCGAACGGGACAACGTTAAAAGGAAGCCGGACCCCTCCATTATTTTTGCAGCTATCGAGGAGATGAATGCGGCAGCCGAGGGCACGCTCTATATCGGGGACTCCGAAGTAGACGGAGAAACCGCAAAAAATGCCGGCATTGATTTCGTCGGAGTCAGTTGGGGGCTTCGACCGACAAAAATGCTCTTTGATCATGGAGCAGTTGCTGTCGTAGACGAGGCGAAAGAACTTCTCCCTTTCTTCCAAATCAACTAAATACAAAAAAAGAAAAGAGCGCCGTCGGCGCTCTTTTTTATAAGGAAAATGTATGGCCGGTCAAACCGTAAACCGCTATCGCAAGTCCTGCGAGATAGAGAAGCGTTGCCGGCAGGCCCTTAAATGCTGCTGGGATATCCCTGTTCTGTAATTTCCGCTGACCTTCCGTCACAAGAAGAATCGCGAGCGTAAATCCAATTGAGGAACCGATACTGAAAACGACAGTCTCTCCGAGCGTCATCTTTTCCGAAACCGCAAGTACCACTGTTCCAAACACCATACAGTTGAACGCAGCGGCAGGCATAGCTTCGGCAGCTTTGCCAACATGTTCGAACGGCATCAGTTTGACGGCAAGAACAAAAACTAGCAAAAACGAGACCGACATGCAGAGTACAACGCCGAATACGCGGACAAATATTTCTCCGGGCATTCCCTCAATCAATTTAAAATAAAGGAAATAGTAAAGAATTCCGCTGATGGTTGTCGTAGCGGTTAAAAGTACGCTGAAAATAACCGTATTTGTCGTATCATCTACCAGAGAAATCAGGCGGCTCAAACCCAACGCGCGCGAAAGCACTGCATTTTCAACGGTAATCGCGGTCAGCACCAGAAGCAGAAAGTTTCCGATCATTCCCATTACATCATTCATGCTCTCTCGCCCCCCGATAGATGGCGCGCTTGGCCATACTGATAAAGTGTTGGAAAATCGCGCAGAGGAGCGCGACGGTTATAAATCCGCCAGCAGCCGTTGCAACGATCGGAAGCGGCGCTTTTGATATAATCTCGGCACCCCATATTTTTCCCAAGCCCAGAATTTCGCGTATAGTTCCGGTCAAGACAATCGCGAACGCAAATCCAAACGCGGTTCGAACGCCGTTTCCAAGGCTCTCAAGGATTGCCTCCCGCTGCGGAATCTCTGTTCTTGAAATGATAATGGAATCGACAACAAGCATCGGGAGGTAAATTCCGAGGGTTGCTACGCGAACGCCGAATAGTTCGTTGATCAGAAGATACCCGGGAATAAAAAAACCGCAAGCCAGTAGCGCATAAATCATTGCCCTCAGTCTTTGGGGGACAAATCCGATCAAAAGGTTTCCGATAAAGCGCGTCGGAACCAACAGGATAAATACCATAATAGATAGCATAACCGCATTTCGAAGCGTTACCGCCGCGGCGATAACCGGCGCAAGGGCAAGACCCTCGACAAGTACCGGGTTATTCACAAAAATCAAATCTTTGCGAAGGCGCTCTTCCGTCGAAAGAATCAAACGTTGGCTCTTCGTCTTTCGTAGTCTCTTCATCCGTTTCCAGCCTCCTTCAAAGGTACCTGCTTCACGGAGAACTTCCGGTCTAGGAAGGGGGTAAGCGGATTGATAAGAAGGACGGCAAAACAGACGCCCATCTGAAACACACCATAATGGCTATAGAGCATCGTAGCAACGCCAATCAGAAAACCATAAATCAATTTTGCCTTTGGATTGACCGGCGAAGTTATCGGATCGGAAACAATATAGACAGCTCCGAAAACAATGACACCGGAAAGCATCTCATAGAATACGGAATCAATCCGGGAAAAAGGTATCCTCGGAAAAGCAAATGCATAAAGTGCAACTGTTGTGAAAAAAACGGTCGGGATATGCCAGGAGGTGACCCTGCTCGCGATCAGGAAAATCAGGATCGCGAGCAACACGACGCAAAAAGTAGCCGCCATCGGCCCCGGATAGTCCCCCAAAAGAAAATCGGTTCGGTCGAGGTTTGGAATTCCGCCGTTCTTTATTGTAAAAGCGGGGGAATCGTAAAGGAGCGCTCCGCTGTTCTGCCCAATTCCGATCGGCAAAAATGAGCCGGGATATCGAAACATTTCGTCCGGCCAGCAAATCGCAGCTGCGGCAAATCCGAACGACGACGGATGGAAAACACAGCCGTTGTAGCTGCCGAATGCATGCTTAATCAAAAGCGTTACGAGCGTTCCAAAAATGACAATTTCATAGCGCGACGCAGCGGAAAGCATCAACACAAAAATAACCGCGACCATAATGCTGCTAAGATCTCCGCGGTCATATTTTTTCTTCCTCGCAACCGCGACAAAAAGATCACTGAAAAAAGCCAGCACCACCGCAATCGCAACCATAATCAGCGGGCGCAGGCCATAGAGATAAACCGCCATACCGATCAGCGGAAGCATAGAAAACAAATAGATACGGAATTGCCTGTAAAGAATTGGCAGTGATTCCTTTTTCATCGGCATAATCAAAACCCTCTGGAAACGGGGATTGCCTTAAGGCGAATCCACTTTCACATCTTTTAATTCCCGAACGGCCATCGTCCGGTCTTTTGCGCGAAATATAGAACTCCCGGCAACCAAAACATTGGCTCCCGCTTGTACGGCGTCTTTCGCCGTCTCGCGGTTGATTCCGCCGTCTACCTCAATCAGAAAGTCCGCGCGGTTTCTTCTCTTTAGTTCCTTCGTCAGAGCCTCAATTTTCCGGCACATCTCCGGCATAAAAGCCTGGCCGCCAAAACCGGGTTCCACCGTCATGATTAATACCATAGAAAGCTCATCGAGATATGGGAAAAGCATTTCAATATCCGTCTTCGGACGCAGGGTCATCCCGGACTTCACTCCCCGGTCTTTGATCGCCCGGATGGTTTCCAAAGGATCGGAGTCCGACTCAATATGAAAGGTGATACATCCCGCTCCCGCCTTCGCGAAATCGTCAATAAAATGCAGCGGGTCGGTCACCATCAGATGAACATCGTAAAATGCGCTGACTCTTTCGGAAAGCGATTTCAAAACCGGCGCACCAAAAGTCAAATTCGGAACAAAATGTCCGTCCATCACATCAAAGTGGATAAAATCTGCCCCTGCTGCCAACACGTCTTCACATTCTTTTCCCAATTCGTAAAAGTCGCACGCAAGGATGGATGGAGACAAATAAACCATATCACGCCTCCTTGGCTAGAACACTTCACCGGTCAACGGATCGGCGAATTACAGGTTACCAGGAACGTATTGTAACAAATAATCCTATAAAAATCAAATTACGGCTGGTCATGGCGCCCAACTGCAGGAACCAGAGAAACCTCGATATCAAAGGTCTTTCGATCGCTGACTCGATAAATCTCTAGCGTTACCTGACCATTGATATTCTGAAGAATGGCCTTTTCGAGTTCATCGACCGATCCGATCGGGGCTCCGGCAAAACCGATAATAATATCACCCGTTTTAACATCTGCATCCATAAGACCGCTTGTGCTTTCTATCCCGTCTATCACGACTCCCCGCGGGTAGCTCTTTGCCTTTGCCAATACCTCGCTTACGGTACTTCCTTTAAATCCAAGCGTCATGCGGTCTTTGACATAACCGTACTTGATAATACTGTCTACAACCGCTTTGGCATCACTGGTCGAAAGTATATAAACCATCCTGTAACTGTCCTGAGCATACGAACAGCGAAAACCGATAATTTGCCCAAGAGAATTGACGATGACGCCGCCCGCACAGTTGTCCGATCCGGTTCTGTCGGTCGACGTAAGCCTTAGATAGGAATATCCAGCCGGCGTTTCAATATACGTTCCGGCAGTTCCGCCAATCATGCCCTCGGAAATACTGGTCGTTGCGCGCTGTCCAAGACCAATATAAAGAACCCGGTCTCCCTCCGACATGGCAGAATTTCCAAACTGGGCCGTGCGCAGATTTTCGGCCTCGATTTTTACAACGCTGATATCCGTTTTCAAATCGTAACCGAGCAATTTACCGCGAAAACTCCGGCCATCATAAAGAACTACTTCGATAATTCCGTTTTCGATGCCTACCTGGGAGCTTGTCACAATATATCCGTTTTCATCCATAATGACTCCAAAACAGGAAACATCAGGCAAATAGCCATCCCCAGGTCCATAGACGTGTATCGTAACCGACGAGAGAACTGCAGACCTCGACATGTCGGCAACTTTAATCCGCTGTTGACCGGTGACGGGATCATCCTCGGTCACAGGCGTATCGCGAACAACCAAAACTCCGGGCGTATAGTCGGAAAGGATACCGGTTCCGAGCGTTGATCTTCCATCTGTAAACTGGCTTAACAGTGAACCCATCACGATTACCGCCCCAACCAACAGAATGATAAAGATCGCGCCGGCTCCAATAAGCGCAATATTCAGGCTTTTGCGTCCGGTTACCTGATTCTCTCTCGGCCTATCCTTTGCGTTATCCTTAGCCATATCAGCGCTTATCCTCCTTTCTAAATCCTCGCGTCATTCTTTCGATAAAACTTTTCTTCTCTTTTTCGGACTGTTTGCTGATTTCAACATCCTTCTTGCTCTTCGCCCGCTGCCTTCTTGCAGGACCGGTTTTCAATTTTACCGTAAATTCGGTATATTCACCTTTAATACTGCTGGCCGATATCGTTCCATCCATTCGTGCCAAAAGTGTTTTTACAATATAGAGTCCAAGGCCCGTTCCCTGTTTATCCAAACTCCGCGAACGGTCGGACTTATAGAAACGTTCAAAAATGCGGTTGATATGTTCTTCATCAATTCCCGCTCCGCTGTTCCGTATCACAATATCGGTCATTTCCTGATCCGGGTGGATCGAGACAGATATCGTTCCCCCTTGTGGTGTAAACTTAACCGCGTTGTCGAGCAGGTTGTAGATCACCTGATGAAGCATATCCGCATCACAGTAAACGAATCTCGGTTCTACTTCCATCTCCTTGATTATAATTTCCTTTTCGGTGATCCGCTGTTCCATATTCCACATGACGTTTAGGACAATATCCCAGGCATTGTGGCTGATAATCGTCGCGTTCTCTTCCCCGGCTTCCATCCTAGCGATATTCAGTAGAGACGAGGTAAGCCTTGAAAGACGCTTCACCTCGTCGGTAACAATCTGAAGATAATGCGCCTGGTCTTCCTTCGGAATCGTTCCGTCGAGAATTCCATCGATATAGCCTGCGATCGTAGTCATCGGCGTACGGAGTTCATGCGAGACATTCGCGACAAAATTGCGTCTTGTCATTTCCAGCTCAGAAAGCGACTCCGCCATGTTATTGATAACCTTTGCAAGCGAGCCGATCTCGTCGCTTCCCGACACTTCGACGCGAACGCCAAAATCTCCGACGGCAAACCGTTCCGCCGCTTGAGAAATATCGTGGAGCGGTCGCGTTAAAATGCGCGTCGAGTAGTAAATAATGATAAAGGACAGAGCAAACGCGGCAAGGGAAGAGAACAGGAACATCAGCATAACCTGGTAAAGGAATTGGAACAATTCGCTTAGAGAGGTCGACGCAAAAAGATACCCGTAAAGCACGTCGTCGATTACGATCGGCTTCCCGTACGTATACCGACCTTCCGAATCAAAAAATCCTCCAAGATATCCGGTTTCAAAATATTCCCCTTTTGTCAGGAGCACTTCGCGAACCATCTGTGGAATCGAGAGGCTCTGATGGACGCAGGCATCCCCTTCGCTGCAAATTTCGATCCTTCCGTCATAATCTGAGAGGAATACCATCGTTCCGGTTGTCCGGTAAATCAGCGCATACTCCTGTTCGAGTTCGCTTCGGATCAGCTCTCCGTCATTTCTCTCGAAATTGAGCTCGGTTGCCTCGATCGCCTTGTCGGCAGCGACGGCAAGGGAGCTCTTATTGGCATCGCGGAAATACTGCGACGCAAAATACAAAAGCGCGACGCCAAGCATAAAAATACAAATAAGCAGCGTCACGGCATAAATTGAAAAATATTTTTTAAAAAGACTGCCTTTTTCCCTC
>CAZGYK010000051.1:9093-9690 GCA_964530485.1 uncultured Oscillospiraceae bacterium | reverse complement strand
AGTCCAAGAGATTGTCCGCGCTGTTATGCCTCTCGAGAATAAAAAACGCTACCGTGATTGCCGCCAGACCAAAAACGAGAAAGACCAGTATCCACAGCAAAATCATTGCCAAATCGATATTGCGTTTTTGAATACTCTGCCGGTCGGTAAACGCTTCAGGTCGCTCTCCCTCGTATTCCTTCCTCCAGATATAAATACTCGCCATCTGTCCGGCAAATTCCCAGCCGAACGCCTCAAATGTCGGAATATAATCCGCCTTTGGAAACGCCTGAACATCTACTACATACCGGTATTGTTTCGGTTCGGTTTTGGTAAACACCATCCGAATCGAATCATACTGCTTGATTTCTTTGAGATTCCACCCTTCTGCCGCTTCTTTTTCGAAATAGGTTTCCAAATCTGCCGGAACCGGATATCTAGAAGGCAAAAGCCATTTTGCTTTTCTCATTTTCATAACAGCTCCTCCGCAATTCGGTAGAGATCCTTGATCCTTTTTGCCTCAAGTTTCAATATTGCCTCACCAATTTCGGTAATCAAATAACGTTTCTGGCGGTCTACTTCGGTGGTCGGCGCAATCAGCCCATCCCCGCTCAGTTT
>CAZGYK010000051.1:300-9083 GCA_964530485.1 uncultured Oscillospiraceae bacterium | reverse complement strand
TAAACTGTTCCGGCTCCAAGCTTGATTCGGCCTTCCGTAATTGTCTCTACCGTTTGCATAACCGCATAACCATGGCGCTCCTCACGCAACGCAAGAAGAATATAAAACATCGTTTCGGTCATCGGAAGATACCGCTTTACCGCTTTTTCCAGATTCAATCATTTCACCTCAATACTATATCGCAACTCATTATATCACGTCGTGATATAATGATATCAAACCTTTTTTCCTTTGTCAAGAAAAACCGGAGCTGTTTCCATCTCCGGTTTTTTTATTCTTTACTCCAGTTATAGTGGCGTCCGCGGTAATCTTTCCAGTTTTTTAGCCCATGTTCCTTCATCGCCGTCAGATTCTGCCTGATTCCGGGATGAAATCCTTCCCGTGCCGCGATCCGTTCGCAGGTCTCTACTTCTTCACAAGCAAAGAAACCGTCGATCTCTTTTTCGATACAGCATTGCCGCAAGACACAGTCCGGCGCACATCCGGCTTCCGATACCGGTCCTTTCCGGCAATAGTTTTTACACTGTACTTTTTTAAGCGCGCGCAACACGCTTAAAAACGTTTCATAGTTTTCATATTCCGGCACTTTCGGAACTTTAAAATTAGCGTAATTTTCAAATCCCGTTTCCAGAAGCAGCTTATCAAGTTCGTCGGCCAACTGATAGATCCGCTCATTTGACGGGATACAGTCGTTGCACCATAATCCGCAATATGCGGTTAACAATTCATCATTCATAGCCTATCTCCACTTCATTCTTCAATATCGACAATCATGTTCATCCCGGCGCCTTGCGTTTCATTTGGGCGAATCAAAAATCCGAATTGCTGATAAAATTCCTCTTTTCCTTTTGCCGCCATCAGGCTGATTGCCGTCTTCGTCCCTTTCATACTATGCTCTTTCGCATATTCGACAAGGCGTTCGACAATTCCAAATCCGATTCCTTTTCCTTGAAAATCGGGACATACAATAACATCCTGAAAATACCAATAAATTACTCCATCTCCAACCAAGCGCCCCATTCCGGCGAGTTTCCCATCCACAAAAGCTGAGACGGTAAAAAAGCTATTCTGAAGAGCCTTCTTAGCCTGCATCTCAGGATAGATATACCAGCCAACCGCCTCGCGGAGCAAAGAATATTCCTCCGGAGTCAGTTCGTTCTCACGATACGATATTTTCATCACACCATCCTCATCTTACAAAAAAGAGAGGGAACAAGTCCCTCTCTTTCGGTTTCAAACAGTTATGAGTTAGTTGAGGCCGTCAACTTTTGCCATGTGCTCAACAAGGTTCAGAACTTTGTTGCTGTAGCCCCACTCGTTGTCATACCAGGAAACGAGTTTTACGAAGGTATCGGTAAGGTCGATACCGGCTTTTGCGTCGAAGATCGAGGTACGCGCATCGCCGACGAAATCGCTCGAAACTACTTCATCTTCGGTATAACCGATGATTCCCTTGTACTCGCCTTCGCTCGCCTTCTTGATAACGGCACAGATCTCGTCGTACTTCGCCGGTTTTTTGAGGTTGACGGTCAGGTCAACGACAGAAACGTCGAGGGTCGGTACGCGGAACGACATGCCGGTCAGTTTGCCGTTGAGTTCAGGAATAACCTTGCCAACCGCTTTTGCTGCGCCGGTCGAGCTCGGAATAATGTTGCCCGCCGCTGCGCGGCCGCCGCGCCAGTCTTTGTTAGACGGAGAGTCAACTGTTTTCTGGGTTCCGGTTGTCGCATGAACGGTGGTCATCAGGCCGTCGGCAATCCCGAAGGTATCATTGATGACTTTGGCAAGCGGCGCGAGGCAGTTTGTTGTACAGCTTGCATTCGAAACGAACTTCATGTCGGTTGTGTATTTGTCAAGGTTCACGCCACAGACGAACATCGGGGTATCGTCTTTCGAAGGTCCGGTATAAACTACTTTTTTGGCGCCGCCGTCGATATGCGCCTGAGCCATCTCTTTTGTATAGAAGATTCCGGTTGCGTCGATTACATAGTCAACGCCGACTTTTCCCCAAGGAATGTCTGCCGGGTTCTTCTCCGCGAAGAACAGGATATTCTGGTTATCAACCTTAATTGAGTTGTCAGTGTATCCAACCTCACCTTTAAAACGGCCATGAACCGTGTCATACTCCAACATATAAGCGCAGTAATCGGGGGTCATAAAGGGGTCGTTAATCGCTACAACCTGAATGTTTTCGGTCTTGCCCATCGCCGCACGGAAAACGAGCCTACCGATTCTTCCAAAACCGTTAATTCCAACTTTGATCATGATCTTACCTCCATGATAATAATTCGTTTACATTGTAACAAATTACTTTCATAATTACAACACATCCAGTACATTTCTTGCCGTTACACTTAAAAATCGTTATGGATGGTATGACTCGCTCTTTGTAACAGATTATCCATATTTTAGAACATATTCCAAAATCATCCTAAAAACCGAACGAAATTGTTTTTTTTGCGCAGTGTTTGTGCTATGATACAAACAGCAAGATAAGCAACCGGTTTTATTTTGCGAGTTAACTTTTGAAAAATGTAATTCAAAATGAAAGCCGCCCCCTGTTCGGGAACGAAAAACTGCCTGTTGCGAAAATCAACAGCGATTTTGAGATTCTCGAAGGCAACCGAGCGGCAAAAGAGCATTCAATTTTCTCAGATGGAGTGCTTAAAATAAGCGCAACGGATAAGGCAATCGTAAAAGAGCGCCTTGCCGTCGACGGGTATGTTTCGTTACGCCTGTTATTTTTTCCATACAGCGGATCTGTTCTCAATTTTATTGATCAGGACGATTGCATCACTGTATTTCTCGTTGTCGAAGAGCTTCAGAGTAAAGGGTCTACCGTCTCTGCCGACGGCGTTGAAGCGACATCCTCCGCCCTCCGAAACGACCTTCAAAAGACCTTTATCAATATTCTTTCGCTGGAAAACGAAATTGGCGATAATATTGAGGCGTCCGAACATCTCGATAAAGTTAAGCGGTCCTGTTATAAGATGCTCCGCACCGTTCAGGATATCGGGGCGATCTCCCGCTTTGAATCGGAAAACTTTGATCCATATCTCCGCGTAACCGATATTGCCGAACTAATCTCGTCGCTTTGCAAATCCATCGAAAATATCGGCATCGGCAGGCGTGACATTCCGTTTTCCTGGAGCGTACCCAAGAAGCAGATTCTCGCCCGCGTTGATACCGCCCTTCTTGAACAGGCAATCATCCAGATTCTATTGAACGCATTTAAGTATACGCGTGACAACAATCGAATCCATCTTGAAATGAAGGAAGAAGATAACCTTGTCAGCATTATTATCAAGGACAAGGGCGCCGGCATTCAGGCCAACAATCTTGACAAAATAAAGAACCCGTATTTTTCCGTAGATCCCGCCGATGACGGAGGCGACCGTCCCGGTATCGGAATCGGACTTTCAATCGCAGAATATGCAGTTCATGCTTTTGATGGGACCATGGTTATCTGTAGCGAATTCGGGGAAGGAACGTCGGTCGCTCTGACCATTCCGGTCATTACAGATCTTCGGGACGGAGACGTTTTTGCAAGCCCCCGCGGATCCTATGTCGTCGATCGTTTTTCGCCCCTCTATATCGGCTTTTGTGAGATCTGTATTCTTCCGTAAACCAAAGATTGTAGACATATTTCGAATCATTCTGCCCGGCAACATCAGTTGCCGGGCTTTTCATAGCAAAAAAACAATTATACTTGCAAAAACTGCCACGGCACTATAAGATAAAAGTATTACTTTTATGGGAGATATTGCGCTTTCGCGTATTATTTGTTTATGCAGATCATTATTGTAGGACTCGGCAAAGTCGGTTCAACCCTAGCGGAACAGCTTGCGTTGGAAAACCATAATGTCACTGTAATCGATGTTCATTCCAGCCTTATTGAAGATTTTTCGTCCCGGCATGATGTTATGGGAATAGTCGGAAACGGTGCCAGCTATAATACCCTTAAGGAGGCCGGGATCGAAACAGCTGACGTCCTGATTGCCGTAACCGAGACAGATGAACTGAACCTTCTATGCTGCCTGATTGCCAAACGTGCCGGAAAATGTAGCACAATTGCGCGCGTTCGGAATCCGGTCTATGACTCAGAACGGCAGTTCCTAAAAGACGAACTTGGACTTTCGCTGATCGTAAACCCGGAGCTGTCCGCTTCGGTAGAAATTGCGCGGCTTCTCCGCGTTCCCTCTGCGATTGACATCGATACATTCGCGAAAGGGCGCGTCGAACTGTTGAGCTTCAAAATCGAAAAAAACTCGATGCTGGAAGGGTTAAAGCTACTTGACCTCAAGCGCGCAACCGGAATTGACGTTCTCGTCTGCGCCGTTGTCCGCGGAGAAGAGGTTTTTATCCCGTCCGGCGATTTTATGTTGCTCGTCGGAGACGAAATCTCAATTACTGCGGCGCCGAGGATTGCGCTTGACTTCTTCGAACGAATTGGAATTGAAACCGACCAGGTAAAAGATACCGTTATCGCCGGAGGCGGGGGCATCGGCTACTACCTTGCCCGCCAACTGCTGCACATGGGAATCTCGGTCAAAATTATTGAGCGGAATTTAGAACGCTGCGAAGAGCTTTGCGAGCTTCTTCCAAAAGCAACGATCATCCACGGCGACGCGGTCGACAGGGAGCTTTTGCTTGAGGAAGGGATTCCTTCGGCGGGATCGTTCATCTCTTTGACCAATATTGACGAAGAAAATATTATGCTTTCGCTATATGTCAAAAATGCTTCCGGCGGGAAGACAAAAACCGTCACAAAAATCAACCGCATCGCATTTGACGAGGTCATTGAGTCCCTCGATCTCGGAAGCGTAATCATTCCGAAAAACACCATGACCGAGGTAATTCTTCAGTATGTCCGCGCCCTTCATAATTCCGTTGGAAGTAACGTCGAGACGCTCTATAAAATCGTAGGCGGAAGAGCCGAGGCCTTGGAATTTAGTATCTCTGAGGGTTGTGAGCTGATCGGAATTACACTTTTGGAAATGGACATCAAAGAGAATGTTCTGATCGGTTGTATCAATCGCGGCGGCCAAGTTATTATCCCGCGCGGCCCGGACAGCTTCCAAAAAGGAGATACCGTAATCGTCGTGACCACAATCAAGGGTCTCGACAATATTGTTGACATTCTCAAGTAGTTCGTTTTGGACAAATAGAAAAGCATATCAAAGAGATGCGAACAACTAAAGGAACCGTCTATGAACTATGCCATGATCTTTTATCTTCTCGGCTGGTCGCTTTATATTGAAGCGGCCCTTATGCTGCTTCCTTCTCTGGTAGCGATAATATACCGCGAAAACACTCTAACCGACTTTTTGATCGTCATCGCCATCTGTCTTGTAATCGGGTTTCTTTTAACCCGTCACCGTCCAAAAAACGATGTCATCTACGCCCGCGAGGGATTTATCTCTGTCGCGCTTATCTGGATCTTTCTTTCCGCCTTCGGTGCGCTTCCGTTTGTCATCAGCGGATCGATCCCTTCTTTTACAGACGCGATGTTCGAAACCGTTTCAGGATTTACGACAACCGGGTCCAGTATCCTTCCCGAGGTTGAGTCTCTCACGAATAGCATCCTGTTCTGGCGAAGCTTTACCCATTGGATCGGCGGAATGGGCGTGTTGGTTCTTCTTCTTGCCGTTCTCCCTCTTGCCGGAGGCGGCCACAACTTCCATCTGATGCGCGCCGAAAGCCCGGGTCCTTCGGTCAGCAAGCTTGTACCGAAAGTCCGTACTTCCGCGATGATTCTGTATTTGATCTATTTCGGAATGACCATCCTTCAAATCATCCTTCTGCTATGCGCAAAGATGCCGCTGTTCGACTCGCTTGTAACAACCTTCGGTTCCGCGGGAACCGGAGGATTCGGAATAAAAAACGACTCTATGGCGTCTTATACGCCGGCGATTCAAACCATTACCGGCGTGTTTATGATGCTGTTCGGCGTCAACTTTACCGCCTACTACTTAATTCTGGCTAAAAGACCGAAGGACGCTTTAAAAAGCGAGGAAGTCCGCGCCTATCTTGCCATTATTCTGGTCTCGACTCTTTTAATTGCTTTCGATGCCCGCGCCGCGTTTACATCGGTAGGTGACGCGCTAAACAAGGCGTTTTTCCAGGTCAGCTCTATTATTACTACGACCGGTTTTACCTCCGCAAACTTTGACCTTTGGCCTTCGTTCTCGAAGTCCATTCTTGTTGTTCTGATGTTTGTCGGGGCTTGTGCCGGATCTACCGGAGGCGGGCTTAAAGTCTCCCGTATTGTAATTTGGGTCAAAAACCTGTTCCGCGAGCTACAACAGATGATTCATCCGCGCAGCGTCCGAAAGGTTAGCTTTGAAGGGCATACCCTTTCCGATGACACAATCAAGTCGGTAGGGACGTATCTCTTTACCTATTTCTTGATTTTTGTGGCATCTATCCTAATCATCAGCCTCGACGAGTTTGATCTGACGACCAACTTTACCGCGGTCGCCGCCACCTTTAACAATATCGGCCCAGGCCTCTCGATGGTTGGTCCAACCGGGAATTTTGGCCACTTTTCAGATCTCTCGAAATGGGTATTAACTTTCGACATGCTCGCCGGAAGACTGGAACTTTTCCCGATGCTGATTCTTTTAAGCCCACGCGCATGGAAGAAGTAACGGCCGGCTTTTGCTAGTAATCAAACCGCAGGCGTTTGCCTGCGGTTTTTATTGCATGATCGCGCTACTTTGTTTATACTAAAAGCAAAGGTAACTCTAATCAAGGAGGTTCATATGATTTTTGAAAAGCCCGGGAAAGAACACACTGATAAGACAATAGAGCTTGCATTGAAGTCCGCAAAGGAACACGGAATTCGGACAATTGTAGTTGCTTCCCATACAGGTTTTACAGCGAAAATGCTTCTGAAGCATAAAGACTTTAACATTGTTTGCGTTACGGGCGCAAATGGGGCGCGGGAAGCCGGAGTCAACGCCATGTCTCTTGAAACCATGAGCGAGCTGAAGGATAACGGTGTCGTACTCGTGACTGCAAGCCATGTTCTAAGCGGCGTTGAACGCGGAATCAGTACGAAGGTCGGCGGAATGTATCCTGCGGAAATCATGGCGTTTACGCTCAGGATGCTCAGTCAAGGCGTCAAGGTATGCGTCGAGATCGGCGTCATGGCCCTAGATGCCGGCGCGATCCCCTTCGGCGAACCGATAGTTGCCATCGGCGGAACCGGCGTTGGCGCGGATACCGCCGCAATCCTTACCCCTTCCCACGCAAGCAGCATTTTCGACACCAAAATCCACGAAATTCTTTGTAAGCCATACTAATTTGTCCGCCAAGCTTCTCGCCCGGTTACAGCCATTTCACCCCAGCTTCTTAGTTTTTTAACCAATTCGTATTTTCATATTAGCAGGGAGGACAGCATGCAGATTCCAGCTCTAACGATAGTATTTATGGTCATCTCCGGTCTTATTTCGATCGTTGTTCCAATCGCGCTCGTCATTGTCCTTGCGGTCAAATACAAGGCGAAAGTAGTACCCGCCCTTGTCGGAGCCGCGGCATTTGTCGTTTTTGCTCTGGTTCTCGAATCGCTTCTCCATAATATCCTCTTAAGCCCGGGCGCAGACGGAACGAATCCGATTCGGAGTAATCCTTGGATTTTCGTCCCCTACGCGGCGCTCGCCGCCGGCGTCTTCGAGGAAACCGCACGTTTTATCTCCTTTCATATTCTCAAAAAGAAGTATTCCGGTGTTCGCAATGCTCTATCTTACGGCGCAGGCCACGGAGGAATCGAAGCAATTCTTCTCACCGGCCTCACAATGGTCAGCAACATTACAACCGTTCTGATGCTCAATTCCGGCGCCCTCGAGGCCGCTCTAAAGCTTACCCCGGGAAACCAGCTTACCGTTGAACAGGTCTACAACCAATTTATCTCCATCCCGTCCTATATGTTCCTGATTGGCGGATTTGAGCGTATCCTTGCGATAATCGTCCATATCACGCTTTCTGTCGTCGTATACTACTCTGTTACGGCGAAGGGAAAAGGATACCTGTTCCCGGTCGCGATTCTCTTACATGCCCTTGTAGACGTTCCTGCGGCTATGATGCAAGCAGGGGTTATCCAGAATGCGCTTGTCGTTGAAGGAATTCTCGTACTCATGGATGTTCTTCTGATCATTTTTGCGGTTTCTCTTTCAAGAAAACTTGAGCCGAAGCCATCTGTCACCGACAGTCCTCCAACGGAATATCTTCCACAGTCATAAAGCAAACCGCTCCCCCGATGTTACGAGGGAGCGGCTTTTTGATAGAATGTTCGAACTCCATTCAATAGACTGTGGTCAATTAACGAAAAGAACGACCGGGTTTTGCCCGATCGTTCTTTTTATTATCCGAGTCTTACTTTATCTAAACTATAGTAATTGCGCGCTTTGGCGTCTTCCGTTATTGGCATTTTATCACTGTTCTCAATCAGGTAGTTCGTAAACGCATCCGATCGAAGGACGGCAATCACCGCAGCCCGATGCTCTTTCCATTTTTCGCTGTTGTACGCTTCGATAGAACGGTTACAGAAAAGATAGATCGTATCGTCTGTCTCGTAGATTGTAAAGGTATTAAAAGCTGTTTCAAATACCTTTGCAATAAATCCGGCATCATAACTTGTCGAATCTGATTTAAGCAGGATATGTTCCGCTACCATTTTGATTCGGATCGAATTGACCTCATCTTCCGCAATATCATTGACCGAAATATAACGCTGAAACGCCGTTTCTATTCCGATATTCTTATCACCGACATAAAACTCG
>CAZGYK010000051.1:0-290 GCA_964530485.1 uncultured Oscillospiraceae bacterium | reverse complement strand
CAACCATCTTCAGCGCTTCCATGTCTTCACGCAGTGTTCCGATTACTTCATCCGAAAGCGGGATTCCATCACCATCAACTTTCGAGAGCCGGATGTAGTCGAGATAGGTATAGTTCCTATAGAAATAATCCTTTACCTCATTTTCCGGGACCTCATATTCTCCGCCCTCGTTGACGTAGAGCGCGTTAAATATTTTGTCCGACCGGATGAAGGATTCGTACGCCTTATAATAAGTATCGTAGTTGATTCCGTTTCCTTCATAAAAGTAAGACGCCTTTTTCCACTCTTCT
>CAZGYK010000050.1:0-9715 GCA_964530485.1 uncultured Oscillospiraceae bacterium | reverse complement strand
ACTCCTGCAAGTGCTCCGCCGACATTCAAGAGCGAGATTGTATCTGCTTTCTTTCCCATCAGTTCAATTAGTATCCAGGGCGCGTAAACATAAAGTATTTGATTATGAAATCCTCTTGCCAAAGAAAACGCGTAGTAGATTGCATACTTCTTCTTAAATACCAGTTTAATCTTTTTGTTTGGGACAGCTGTGGATGCAGTATTGCCGATTTGTTTATGGAGTAAGTTGTAAAGAATAAAGCTGCAAATTAGGAATGCTACTGAAATAAGAAATGGGATCTTGATCTTCGTGATAAAACTAAACCAACCAAATTTGAATCCCAAGAAGACAACAATGCTAGCGGTCATTGTTGCGGCGGTTCGAACCGCCGAAAACTGCCCCATTCTAGTGCCTACTTTGTCCTTTTCTGCAAGACCCATTCCAATTCCGTCCTGAAGCGGGAACCCAATATGCATTCCGGAAGAAAAAATGAACAGGAAGATGCTCATGATATAAAACTGGGGAGTAAAGATTCCGAGGATCAACGTCCCGGCGATCATCAACAACTGGGCGAAGATCATTTTTTTTGTATCGCTCCAGAAGGACAGGGCAGACATCAAAATAATACAAAGAAAACCGGGGAGCTCACGAGGGATTTCTAGGAAGCCCCGCTGGACCGTCGTAACATTATACGCGTCTTTAAAATAGTTGGAAATAATACCGTCACTGAAGCCCAAGCCGAGAGCAGATAAAAGAAGTGCGAAGAAGTAAATTTTCATTGGGCGAGATAGCTGCTTAAATGCTTTGATCATTCTATTCTCCATTACGTTTTGTTTTATCCATCTTATTGGATAACGCCTTGAAAGTAAATAGCAAGCTATTTTATTTTTTTGAAACATGTGATATTATATTGGTACAAAAAATTTAAGTATATTCTAAGGGGATAAATAAATGAACAAAGTTGTGCTGTTCGCTGACGCAACCTGCGATTTAAACGAAGAATTTTCCAAACGTTATAATATTCACTTTAATGCTGGAGGTATTACTCTAGACGGCAAAGAGTATATTGATAATGTTACAATTACTTCTGATGAGATATTTAAGGCCTATCGCGAAAAAAAGCTCTTGCCAAAAACTTCTGCGATCAATACGGAAACGTACCTTGAATCCTATAAGCCTTGGCTTGACGATGGGTATGAAGTTGTACAGATTAGTTTGAGCAGCGGGGTGTCTGCCTGCAATCAGAATGCTGTTATTGCTTCAAAGGAACGAGAAGGTATCTATGTAGTCGATACGAAGTCTCTTTCAACAGGGTTTGGTCATTTAGTCATTGAAGCAGGAGAGCTTATTCAACAAGGTCTTTCTGGGAAAGAAGTTGCGGAAAAGGTTACAGCACTGGTTCCGAAAGTTCGTACAAGCTTTATTTTGGATACGCTTGAATTTATGCACGCAGGTGGCAGGTGCTCTTCTTTAGCGGCGTTCGGCGCAAACCTCCTAGGTTTGAAGCCTTGCCTTGAAATTAATACGAATACCGGAAATCTTGAAGTCGTAAAAAAGTATCGCGGATCGCTTGAAAAAGTATTGAGAGAATACGTAAGAGATCAGTTGACTAACAATAAAAAAATTCGGACAGATAAAATATTTATTACCTATTCAACAATCAGTCCGGAAATTCTTTCAATGGTAAGAGACATGATTGAAGAAACCATTCATTTTGAAAATATCTATGAGGCTCCAACCAGTTGTAATATTTCGAGCCATTGCGGACCCAACACATTGGGAATTCTGTTTATGACAGAGTAGCATTATACAATACCGGTGTATATATACACCGGTATTGTTTTGCTGTAAACCGGAAAATATAAAAAAATGATGTATATATGCATATAATAAGCAATATATACAAAATATTATTGGGACTATCAACAAAAGACTGCATAAATATCAATTGCGGATGTATTAATATTCATGTATGATAATACCATCGCTAGAAAGCGTATAGGAGGAAAGAAAGAATGAAAAAGATTATTGCGTTAGTTTTGGTTTTGCTGATGGCCGTAGGGCTCTTCACCGCTTGTGGAAATGGTGAGAAGGAATACAAAAACCGATTGGAAAAGATATTGGCAGAAGGTGTTCTCGTTGTTGGAACAAGTCCGGACTTTGCCCCGACAGAATTTATTGATAGTCGCCAGAAGGATCAAGATCAATATGTGGGCGTTGATATGGAGTTTGCAAGATATATTGCGAACGAACTCGGCGTAAAGCTTAAGATTGAAGCCATGGATTTTAGCGCAGTACAGACTGCTGTTTCGCTTGGACAGGTAGATTTGGCGCTCTCTGGGTTTGCAAAGACAGAGAAACGAGCCGAATCGATGGAGCTTTCTGATTATTATAATAATACAACACAAAATGGCCAGGGACTGTTGGTCATGAAAGACCAGATGGGCCAGTATCAGAAGGCAGAAGATTTCGATGGTAAAGTTATTGCGGTTCAGAATGCATCGCTTCAATTGACATTGCTACAAGAGCAGCTTCCGAATGCGGTTCCTGAGCTTGTTAAGACGATCGACGATGGCGTTATGATGTTGCTTTCAGGAAAAGTAGATGCAGTTGGAGTCGCGGGAACCAATGGACTTACGATTTGTAAAGACCGCCCGCAGCTTGCGATGAGCGCATTCAAGTATGATTATGAATCAAAGGGAACTGTTGTCGCGGCGACTAAGGGTGAGACAGAGTTGATAGCAAAGGTTAACGAGATCATTAAAAAAGCAACAGATGAAGGTAAATTCGTTACTTGGCTCGCCGATGCAGAAGCGCTCGCACAGGAAATTGGCTGGGTAAACCCGGACTAAAGAGAATTTTGCTGATCGGCATAGCAAAAGCTATGCCGATCGATCTTGAATAAGGAGGATGATTCTTTGTTTTCTGGTCTTGGAACCCGAATTGTCGGGATATTTACAACATATGGCTCATTGTTTTTAGAAGGCACCGGGATGACGCTGCTCCTGTCGGCGCTAACTGTGTTATTAGGTGTTTTTCTTGGTTCGTTTCTCTCTTTAATGAAGATGTCGCGGATTAAGCCTCTGTCATGGATTGCGACACTATATATTGAAATTATTCGTGGCACTCCATTGCTTTTGCAATTGTATTTCTTCTATTTTGTTGTTCCTGAAATTCTAAAGTTTATTGATTTCACGAAGTTTTCGTCAGTTGCGACTGCTCTAGCTCTAAACTCGGCAGCGTATGTCTCTGAAATTATACGGTCAGGGATACAGTCAATTGATAAAGGTCAGACTGAGGCGGCTAGAAGTCTTGGACTGACAAAAAACCAAACAATGTGGAAGATTGTATATCCGCAGGCTATCAAAAATATACTGCCGTCATTGTGTAACGAGTTTATTATGGTAATCAAGGAAACCTCGCTTGCATCAACTTTCTTCGTAGGGGACTTGATGACACAGTACAATACGGTTCGTGGAATTACCTATCTGTCTCTGGAACCGCTCATTATTGTTGGCGTGATCTACTTTATCCTGACCTTCCTGCTCAGCAAGGTGGTCGCTGCTTATGAGAGGAGGTTGAAAGCAAGTGATTAAAACAAATGATCTACATAAAAGTTTTGGTAAGCTTCATGTGCTTAAGGGGATAACCGAGCATATTAAACCCCAGGAAGTTGTCTCGATCATCGGGCCTTCTGGCTCCGGGAAAAGCACCTATTTAAGATGTCTCAACCTTTTAGAGGTTCCGGAATCCGGTCAGATCTTTTTTGACGGAGTTGAAATTACATCAATGTATGTTGATGTTGATAAGTACCGTCAGAAAATGGGGATGGTTTTTCAGCTGTTTAATGTATTCCCGCATCTGACTGTTGAAAAAAATATTTCGCTTGCGCCGGTTCTTACCGGAAAGAAGACGCCGATAGAGGCATCTGAACAGGCGAAAGAGCTTCTCAACAAGGTAGGATTGATCGATAAACTAAATGAGCATCCCAACAAGCTGTCAGGCGGGCAAAAACAAAGACTTGCGATCGTCCGCGCCCTAGCGATGGAGCCGGAGGTAATGTTGTTTGACGAGCCGACATCAGCGCTAGACCCTGAGATGGTAGGCGAGGTGTTACAGGTTATCAAAGATCTCGTAAAAACCGGAATGACTACAGTCATAGTAACGCACGAAATGGGGTTTGCGAAAGAAATTTCCGATCGAGTACTCTTCATGGATGAGGGCATTATTGCAGAACAGGGAACACCAGAGGAGATATTCGGAAATCCACAGAATCCGCGGACGAAATCATTTTTAAGTAAAGTATTGTATTAATTGATGGAGGGGAATATGGATACAAATTTGTTGAAAAAACAAGCTTTGGATTTTATCGACCAAAAAAAAGCTGAAGTCATTGATGTTAACGATAAGATCTGGGAATATGCGGAACTTTCTTTGATGGAGTATAAGTCGATGGACTTGTACTGCGAGGTGTTAGAGAAGAACGGATTCAAGGTCGAAAAGGGACTTAGCGGCGTTCCTACAGCATTTTCAGGGACTTATGGCAGCGGAAAACCCGTCATCGGTATTCTTGCTGAATACGATGCTCTCTCCGGGCTCTCTCAGGTTGGCGGAATGACTGAGAAAAAAGAACTCGTTGCCGCGGGTACGGGACATGGCTGCGGGCACAATATGCTCGGAGCCGGATCTTTGGCGGCTGCTTTTGCGGTTAAGAAATTCCTTGAAGACTCGAAAGTCTCCGGCACTGTAATATTTTACGGTTGTCCGGGAGAAGAAGGCGGAGCAGGCAAAGCGTTTATGGCGCGCGAAGGCCTTTGGAAGCAGCTTGATGCGGCTCTTACCTGGCATCCGGCAAATACCAATGAAGTTACTTCCGGAAGCAGCAACTCAAGCATTCAAATCGAATACCGCTATAAGGGCATTGCTTCTCATGCCGCTGGCGTACCTGAGCTTGGACGTTCGGCACTTGATGCGGTTGAGCTGCTCAATATTGGCGTACAGTTCCTTCGGGAGCATATTCCCGACAATGCCAGAATTCACTATGCAATTATTGACGGCGGTGGAGTATCTCCGAACGTTGTTCAACCGACAGCCAGCGTTCTCTACATGATTCGCGAAAACACTGTTCACAAAAATCTTGAATTGGTCAAGCGTGTCGACAAGATCGCGGAAGCAGCGGCGATGATGACCGATACAAAGATGGAACGTATTTTTATTGATGGAACTGCAGATACAATTCCAAACTACACTTTGGAAAAAGTCATGTACAAAAACTTCTTAGAAGTTGGAGTACCGACCTATACCGCCGAGGAGCTTGCTTTTGCGAAGGAACTCAAGAAAACATATGACTATATTCCGAACAAGCTACCTGGAAGCGCTTGCGCGAAACATCCGGAAATTGCTGAGTTTGTAAAGAAAGCCTCGGAAAACGGAACAAAGGTCATTAACGACTTCATTATTCCGCAGTGTGACTCGGACCATCAGTCGATGGGGTCTACTGACGTCGCAGACGTTAGCTGGCAAACTCCGACAGCGCAGATTCGTGCGGCGACTTATCCGGCAAACGCTCCGGGACATTCCTGGCAGAACGTTTCTTGCGGAAATATGTCGATAGGCCATAAAGGCCTTCTGACAGCAGGTAAAGTTATTGCCGGTTCTGCAATCGATCTCTATCTTGATCCTTCTATTATCAGTGAGGCCAAGAAGGAGTTCGAAGAGAAGACCGAAATTGGCTATCTTTGCCCAATCCCTGATGGAGTACCGCCTACAATACCTGGCGAATAGTACAAAAGCAGCCCCGCGTACACGGGGCTGCTTTTTCTCTACTTGAAAGTAATTCTCCAATTCGGTATTATTTGAATATAAAATCAATCGAATGGTGGATTTATGTGGTATACCGAAGAAAAAAGAAAAGAGACCGCACGGAAACGAAATAAGATTCTTTTATTTCCGTTTATTGCGATACTCATGGTACTTGTGATCATCTTTTTTTCGCCGATTTATGATGTTGTTTCTGTCAGGGTTGGAAGTAAAGATGTTATTATGTATGCTGTAAAATCAGAGGATCTATTCGAAATTCACTATTATGATATTGAAAATGATGTATATGTAAAAGACATTTTTGCGCGAGATAAGAGCAACATAGTATTAAAATCGATGCATATATCTGACAATGGGAAATATCGGCCGCCGGAAGACGCTTTTCCCGATGCCATATTCGAAGTGATGGAAGACGGATATTTCTATACCGGAATGAACATCGCATATCTTAAGCTTGATTTGCTTATGGATCCGGAGATGGATTACTCAATTCTGTTTCGCGATAAGCGATACCGATTGAATGAGCTCATTGGAGAAAAATCAGCAGTGACTTTGTCGGTTCAAAAAGTGAGTCTCTCAAAAATTATGGAATATGATCCGAATTTCAATTAACAAGAATCAAACCTGCGTACTGTCTATTGACAGCTACGGTCATTCAGATGATAATAAACGAAGTAAATATGACACGAGATTGCCTAGGGGGTAACCATTTTGGAACAGCTAGAAAAGATATATGATCCGGCGAAAGTGGAAGATCGAATCTATCAAAAGTGGATGGAAGGTGATTACTTCCATGCTATTGTTGATCCCCAAAAGGTTCCTTACACCATTATTATGCCTCCGCCCAATATTACTGGACAGCTTCATATGGGGCATGCTATTGACAACACGCTTCAGGATATTATCATTCGCGTAAAACGGATGCAGGGGTATAGCGCCCTGTGGCTTCCGGGAACCGACCATGCTTCAATCGCTACCGAGGCAAGAATTGTTGAATCCATGAAGCAGGAAGGGATTACAAAAGAGGATATTGGCCGCGAGGCTTTTCTTGAACGAGCCTGGAAATGGAATGAACGCTTTGGTGGACGTATCATCGACCAGCTTCGGAAAATGGGGTCTTCCTGTGACTGGAAGCGCAAACGCTTTACGATGGACGAAGATGCCAGTAAAGCCGTCACTGATGTTTTTGTCGACTACTACAATAAGGGGTTGATTTACCGCGGCGAGCGAATTATCAACTGGTGTCCGGTATGTAAAACCTCTATATCCGATGCTGAAGTAGAATTTGAAGAAAAAGACGGATTTTTCTGGCATATAAAATACCCGCTTTCTGATGGAAGCGGTTCGCTTGAACTAGCTACGACACGCCCGGAAACGATGCTTGGGGATACGGCGGTCGCGGTTAATCCAAATGATGAACGTTATAAAAAGTATATTGGCAAAACTGTGATTCTTCCGCTGCTTCAAAGGGAGATTCCTGTTGTTGCCGACGATTATGTTGAAATGGATTTCGGTACCGGTGTCGTAAAGATTACCCCAGCCCATGATCCGAACGACTTTGAGGTAGGTCAACGCCATAATCTTCCGAGCATCAATGTGATGACCGACGACGCTGTTATCAACGAAAATGGTGGGGTCTATGAAGGTCTTGACCGCTATTCTGCTAGAAAAAAGATCGTTGAAGATCTTGAAAATGGTGGCTACCTGGTTGAAATTGAGCCGCACCAGCATAATGTCGGAAGCTGTTATCGTTGTCATACAGTCATTGAACCGCGCCTATCTATGCAGTGGTTCGTAAAAATGAAGCCGCTTGCAGAGCCGGCGATCAAGGCCGTAGAAGAGGGAACAACACGGTTTGTCCCGGAACGGTTTGACAAGACATACTTTAACTGGATGTACAATATTCGAGACTGGTGTATCTCCCGTCAGCTCTGGTGGGGACATAGGATTCCTGCATATTATTGCGAGAGTTGCGGTTCGGTTATCGTGTCGAAAGAACAACCCGCTGAATGTGATAAATGTGGCGGGACAAGGATTCGACGCGACGAAGACACGCTAGATACCTGGTTTTCTTCTGCTTTGTGGCCTTTCTCCACACTTGGGTGGCCGGAACAGACAAAAGATTTCAAGTATTTCTACCCGACAAACACGCTTGTCACAGGTTACGACATCATCTTTTTCTGGGTTGCACGCATGATTTTTTCCGGCATTGAGAACACTGGAAAGGCGCCATTTGATACCGTGCTGATTCATGGGTTGGTTCGCGATGAGCAGGGAAGAAAGATGTCGAAGTCGCTCAACAACGGAATTGATCCCCTGGATGTTATAGAGCACTACGGAGCAGATGCGCTTCGCTTTACGCTCGCAAACGGAACCAGCCCGGGCAATGATATGCGGTTTTCGGAGGAAAAGATCCGTTCCTCAAGAAATTTTGCGAATAAAATTTGGAACGCTGCTCGTTTTATCTTGATGAATGATGTTTCCAGTGTAAAGCCGGATTGTTTACCCGACAATTTGAGTATTGATGATAAGTGGCTGCTCTCGGGACTCAATCGTCTTGTACAAGAGGCTACAGAGAACATTGAACACTTTGATATCGGGATTGCTTCGACGAAAATCTACGATTTTATCTGGGATGTGTTCTGTGATTGGTATATCGAAATTGCTAAGCTCCGTCTGAATGGCGATAATCAAAAGGAAAAGGATGACTGCAAGCAAGTTCTCGTTTATGCGATGACCTCGCTATTAAAACTTCTTCATCCGTATATGCCGTTTATTACGGAAGAAATCTATCAGGCTTTGCCGCACCTAGACGAAAGCATTATGATATCCAGATTCCCAGTCTATAACGATTCGCTGAATTTCGAATCTGATGAGGCTGAATTCCAGATGATTATGGATTCGATTAAGGCTGTTCGCGCGGTTCGAGCCGACATGAATGTGCCGCTTAACAAAAAAGCCAGTTTGTTTATCGAGACCAAGTTTCCGAATGTCTTTAACAAGGGAGTCATGTTTATGACAAGACTTGCCTCTGCAGACCAAGTGTCCGTCGCTGAGACGTTCGATCTTCCGGATGCGGTTCAAGTTGTTACCGCCAATGCTAGGATTCTAATTCCGTTAGAGGAGCTTGTTGACAAACAAAAAGAACTGGATCGCTTGAATAAGGAAAAGGAACTCAGCCTTAAGGATATTGCTGCTTTGGAATCGCGTCTTTCAAATGAGCAATTTGTTTCTAAAGCACCAGAAAACATTGTTATACAAGAGCGAGAAAAATTACAGAAGGCGAAAGAAAAACTCGAATTGGTTGAACAAAGTATTCAAAATCTAAAATAAAGAAAACGCCCATATGGGCGTTTTCTTTATTTGCATAAAAGATTCTATTTTTTCGGCGGAATGATTTCAATCCAGTATCCGTCCGGGTCTTCCAGAAAATAGATACCCATATCTTTATTGTCATAACAGATGATTCCCATGTCACTATGTTTCTTGTAGGTAGCAGCAAAATCATCCGCGACGAAAGCCAAATGGTATTCTTGTTCGCCCAAATCATAAGACTGTTGGTGATCTTTAAGCCAGGTCAGCTCAAGCTGGAAACCTGTAGATTCATCGATCATAAAGACGATGCGGTATCCCTTTTCTTCGCTCTCTGCTCTACGAACGATTTTGAGACCCAAAATGTCTTCGTAGAACCGAATACTCTCTTCAAGATTTTTGACATTGAAGTTCATGTGATTAAATGTGAACATAGTATAGACTCCTTTTTTTTTTTATATTATACTATTCTATGGTTTGAAAAGGCAAGCCGTGGAAGTGTGTCTTTTTTATTATAATTCGTCATTGGATGAAGATGATTGCAACACACACGGAGCCGAGGTAAAAACACGATAAAAAACTTAAAAAAGGCAAGAAAAGAACT
>CAZGYK010000049.1:3916-9984 GCA_964530485.1 uncultured Oscillospiraceae bacterium | reverse complement strand
CTGCCTCTTTCATATTCTCGATAATCTTTACGCCAAACGGGCAGCGGTCTTCGCAGCTTCCGCATTCAATACATTCGTCGCCGTGGTGGGAAAGCGACTGATAATGTGCGCGAAGAGTCGCCGGGACATCGGATTCATTCAACCTCGCAATGTCCAAATACTTGTTGACGCTCGCGATATCGATCCCGCTTGGACAGGGCTGACAATGACTGCAATAGACACAGTTCCCCTTGAAGTCATTTCGAATTGAACTGAGCGCATCCGAATAGTCTCGCTCCTCTTCCGAAACGGTCAGGTAGGAAACCGCCTCTAAAATTTCCGAACGGCTCTTGGCCCCCAACATCACGCTGCTGACCGCCGGGCGGGTAAGCGCATAATGGACACATTGCGGAACAGAAAGCGGTTTTCCAAACGGCGAAAACTTCGGATTCAAGAGTTTTCCGGCTCCGAGCGTCTTCATAACCGTAATCCCAATCCCCTTTTGTTCGCAGAGCTGATAGAGTTGCGCGCGGATCGGGTCAATTCCGCGGAACAGATGTCCGTCGAATCCGTTCTCGAAATGATCGAAAACATATTCGGACGACGGGAGCATATCGAACGCCGGATTGATTGCGAACATCATCATCTCAGGCAGCCCGGTATGAATCGCGCGCATCGCGATCTCCGGATTATGTGAAGAAAATCCGATATTCCCGATATCACCATTTTCTTTCAGCTTACGGACATAGTCGGCAAACGGCGTATCAAATACCCCTTTATAGTCTTTTTCCGAATCGATAAAGAACATCATTCCGAACTCAATATGTCCGCCAAAGATGCGAAGGAGATCCTCAAAATATTCGCGCACGATTTTCATATCTCGGCTGATATCATATTGCTGGTTGAGGTCTGTCGACCCGATATGACCCTGGATCATCACGTCGCGCCTTCTGCTTCCGAGGGCTTTCGCGATAAACTCACGGACCTCTTTTCCCGGCATAAATACGTCGAGCAAGTTGATTTCGTTTTCCAAAGCCGCATGGATCGTCTCCTCAACCTGTCTATAGGGTTTGCGGTCTAAATGCTCACAGCCAAGCCCGATAATCCCCGCTTTTTTTCCGGTCTTTCCAACTTCACGGTATTGCATCGTAGTACCTCCGAATTATTGTTTCTTTAGTCTTTTCTTAGTTCAGCGCCGTAAAACACCAACATCTTCTTACTCAACGGGAACCCCGTTTCCGGCACAGTAATAAGCTCCATCAGTTCCTTATCATTGTCGATCCCAAGTTTCGATATTCTATCAAAAACCATCGTCGGCGTGCTGTCTTTTGAAACCGGTTTCCATTCAGGCATTCCGGAAAGGTTCGGGTTTCCTGTTTTCGCAAAATCGAGCCACGCAGTTGTCATCATATCCTGTAACGTTTCGCTGACGCCGGGTATGTAGGCGGCTTCAATATATTCGGCGTTATGGAACACATATGGCTCCTCGGAGTTATGCCAAGCTACCGTCCCGCCGTTAAACGGAGATTCCAGCGCAAACATATAATTGTAACAGGGTGTTTTCGTAAATTCTGCCCGCATCTTTACAAAGCCAAGTGCGCCGTTTCGAAAACGGGTATCGGTAAAAAACGCATCGGCGATGTTCTTGTTCGGATACGCTTTTTTGAACGCAGCCAAAACAGAATCCGCTTTTTCGGCGTAGCGCTCGCTGTAGAGCTTCCGTGTATAGGTTTCGTCCCAGCTATTTTTACACCCTTCCCCATAGGGACGGTCGAAGTTTCCCATGAATTCGCCGAACACCGAGCCCACAATCATCGGGATCTCGCTCGATTCTTTGCGGAATCCATATTTCCCGGGATGCCCCATATAGTAATCATTATCATATAGCGGTCCGAAGTTTACGCGCTTTCCCTGCTCTTCGCGTGCAAGATAGATTGCCTCTGCCGCTGCCTGCGCCAGATCGTACCAATCAACCTCTTCAATTTCTTTGATGGTGTCCTTCGTAAGTCCCAGCCGCTCAAGAAGAAGATCGGTAAACGCGAGCGCATCTTCCTTCTCTTGTTTAGTGTTTGGTTCAGATTTCCCTTCCGCTCCGCCGCTCTGCATAATCGCTTTCTGAAACAGACCGTCTGCCGCGGGTGTCTGAAGCATCGACAAAACCTTTGCGCCCCCGCCGGATTGGCCAAAAATAGTGACATTCCCGGGATCGCCGCCAAAATTTTCGATATTCTCTTTGACCCATTTCAGAGCAGCGACGAGATCAGCCAACCCAACATTCGCCGAGTAGCGATACTCTTCCCCGTATGCGGAAAGATCCGTATATCCGAGCACATTAAGCCGGTGGTTGAGCGAAACAACGACGACATCTCCATAAGCTGAAAGATTTTCGCCGTCATAGGAATGCAGCTCTACGCTCGACCCGCTGAACCATCCGCCGCCGTGGAACCAGACCATAACCGGCTTTTTCGCCTTACTGTCTAAACTCTGCGTCCAGATATTGAGATATTGGCAGTGTTCGCTCTGGGGATAGAAAAAATGCGGAACCGTATAGTTGTCGTGTGGAATCGGGGTATTCAGTTCCGAGCATACATAGCCATATTGGTAGGCTTCTTTGATCCCTTCCCAGGGCTCTACCTCTTCCGGCATATGGAACCGCTTCGCGTCAGCATATTTAATACCGCGAAACATGTAGGTATCTTCTACTTTTAATCCGCGAAGCTTTCCGTACTTTGTATTGGCAACAGGATCGTCATAAGTACAGACAACCTGCTTCGTCAGTTTTCTCATATACATAAATATTTCCCCCTATATCGACTGGCGCGGGCCACCGCCAAGGATTCGTTTCGCTTCCCTTGAGCCGCCAACATTCAACGGCATATCCGGAATCGCGTCAAGAAGTTCCGTATCATGCTCATATGCCATAAAACACGTTTTGTCGAAAATCATCAATCCGGATGTTTCGGCTGCAACCGGTTCCCAGGCCGGCATACCGCCGTGGTTCGGGTTCCCGGTTTTCGCAAAACTTAGCCAGGCACTCGACATGATATCCTGCAACTTTTCGCTCACGCCCGGGATATAGGACGCTTCAAGATATTCAGCGTTATGGAACATATACGCTTCCTCAACGTTGTGCCAAGGGAGCGTACCGCTGTTGAGCGGCATCTCCAGCGTAAAGAGATAACTATAAATCTCGGCCGCGTCCGCTATTTTCGCGCGAGCCCTCACATAATCGAGGGTCGGCTTTCGAAAATACTTATCGACAAAGAGTGCATCCGCCGCTTTGTTGTTAGGATACGCCTTTTGAAATGCCGTTGCTACCTTTTCGGCCGAATCCCCATATAACTCTGTCATGCATTTTTTGACAAATGCGCCATCCCATCCGTTCTTGCTGCTCTGATCAAAAACACGGTTATAGTTACCACTAAACTCGCTGAAAACCGTCCCAACAAGCATCGGAATCTGATGATTCTCTTTTCTAAAACCAACAGCTACCGGGTCTCCGACAAAGTATTCCCCGTCAATGACCGGCCCCCACATCATCGGACCACAGACTTTGTCCGCAGCTCTCGCGAGTATATAGTAAGGAACGGTTTCAATTTCCTTGATATTCTCTCTTGAAATACCGAGTTCTTCTAAAATACGTTTGGCAGAGGCTGCGGTTGCTTCCTGACTAAAAAAGAAACTGTCGGTAGCTATTCCGCTTTGAACAACCGCCTTATGATAAAGCCCATCCGCAGAAGGCATCTGGAGAAGCGCCGTAACTTTCATCCCTCCGCCGGACTGACCCATAATCGTAACGTTGTGAGGGTCTCCGCCGAACGCTTCAATATTCTCCTTGATCCATTCAAGTGCCGCAACGATATCCGCCATTCCGAGATTTCCAGAATACTTATATTCTTCTCCATATTCCGAAAGATTCAGATAACCGAGTACATTGAGCCTGTGGTTCAAAGAAACGACAACGACATCGCCATACTGGGAAAGTTCTTCGCCGTCATAGGCAAAGAGTTCAATGCTGGATCCTGTGCTAAAACCGCCGCCATGAATCCAAACCATGACCGGACGTTTCCTGCTTTTGTCTGTCGATTGGGTCCAGATATTGAGATACTGACAGTCTTCGTCCTGCGGATAGAAGAAATGCGGAACATTGAATTCATCATGCGGGATAACGGTTGCAATTTCGTTACAGGCTGCGCCGAAAACAATCGCGTCCTTTGTTCCTTCCCACGGTTTTAGTTTCTCAGGCTTGTGAAACCGTTTTGCATCAGCATACTTCACGCCGCGGAAAATGTAGGTATCTTCGGTAATCAAACCGCGCAGTTTTCCAGCTTTTGTTTCGACAACAGGTTCATCGGGATTGCAGATGACCTGTTTCGTTAGTTTTTTCGGAAACATAGATATCCTCCTCGCTTATAGTTGGTTAAATGAAAAACGCTAAAGCGTTTTTCATTCGCGGCGTGTGCCGCGCGCCGTCTGTGGCGGCGTTAACCTTACTGCATAGTCAGTCGCACGCCTTTGGCGTGCGTTTCAAAACGCTTTGACGTTTTGAAATTGACTGACTATATTGTCGAACTGCTATTTATCAATAGTATACACTATTTCCAGACAAAAGCGCCCGCTTTTGGCATTTCCAAAATATGAAATAGTTGCTTTCATCTTTCTCATAGAAAACCCTTCGGAAAATTCATGCCTATTCCAGCTTTGAATCCTATCCACCCCCCTTCCCATTTTCAGGTAGTCCTTTTCTTCTTTAATATACTTTTTATGGATATCTTTTTTTACCGATAGCAGAGTAACCGGTTATCCTGTTCAAACAAATAGCGTCAAATCTGCCTAAATCGAGAATCGCGATGATGCGGATCATTTCATCCTGGATTTTACAAAAACCCACCTGCGGAATCCGCAGGTGGGTTTTTGTTCGACGAATCTTTATGTATCTATATAGTTCTTCTTTTCTCGCAATCTCTTGAAGAGGGGATACCCGATCATCAAAAGAATGTAACCAAGAGAGATGATGTTGCAAAGGGTCCAAAACGGCAGCCCGGTATAGCGTATCGCGACGGTCCCTCTCTCATTTGGAAGAATCACCTGAAGGAGCATATCCGGACTGTTTGTCAATTCGATCGTATTCCCATTTTCGTCTTTTGCGGAATAGCCGGGATAGTAGATCATCGGCAGATTGGCGGTTCCGCCCCCGCCGGTATAGGTCATACGAAACTCCCGGTTGCTATCTGAGTATTCTTCGATTACAGCGTCCGGGTTTGAAAGGATCGGCATTCTTGCTTGTTGCTCAAGATCCGCCTCTACATACGGAAAACCGACGGGCAGGTACTCGCGAAAGAAGGTCATCCGACCCGCAACAACCTCTTCCCGATATATCGGATCACCAACGTTCTGAACGCTAAAAATGTAGTAACCACAAGGAATCGCGATCGCGAGACAGAGAACTGCCGCAAGCATCCGCCTGTTTCCAAGATACGTTCCTATCCGATCAATCCCGACCGCGCCTGCAAACGCGAAGCAAACGGAAATAACGGATAGAAGCCTCCAAGGGAACTGAATCGAATTGATGATTTCTCCGATCTTTCCCGCTTCGGCGACTGCGCGCATCGGGAAGAAACTGCTCACCATCCAGATCCCCAGTCCGCCGAAGAGCAGCAGAACAAGCGCTGTTTTCTCTGAACGATCGTACTTCTCTCCTCTTTTTCTCAGCACATACCAAACGATAAGCGCCAAGATTGCAAAAATCAACGGAAGACCGATCGACTTTCCCATCTCATCTTTTACCGAGTCACCAAGCACAGCAGCATTCCCTTTTGGATTGATAAACACATTGAAAATCTGGCTGAGATACGCCGACATCTGATAGCTTTTTACTTGTTGATATTTGAATTCGACCGGAAAAGTCGTATACATCTGAATAAACGGTCCAACAAACCAAAGATTCGCGAGAACAACCGCGGCAAACGCTTTTAGAAGCGATAGCCACCGCTTCTCACGAAACAATCGAGCCATAAATATCAGTGCGAATATAACCGTAAAAATCAAAACAACCATGACCGACAAAACATGGGATAGAATGACCCCGG
>CAZGYK010000049.1:0-3906 GCA_964530485.1 uncultured Oscillospiraceae bacterium | reverse complement strand
AAAACCCAATCGCGGCAATCCACCATTTTTTTCGATCGCCAAAGAAGATTTCGTACATGCCCGAAACGATCAGCGGGAAAAAGGTCATCGCAAGAACTTCCCCAAGCGCCGCTCTTGTATAAATACTGACCAAACGATACAGCGCCGTCGTATAGAGAAGCGCTGTAATCATCGCAGAAAAACGGTCCTTAAAAACTCGATTTGCAGCATGATAAGCAAACAGCGCTGTCGCGATATTGATCAGGATAATAAAAACCTGATACGACAACTGGCGGGAAACACCGAGAATACGAAAAATTGCCGGTATCGTCAAAAAGAAATCCGGATAATAAAGCGGCGCCCCAAAACCGAACCCCATTGATTCCGAAACATAGAGGCGTACCGGAAACTGCCCCGAAAGTAGCGCGTCTCTTACCGCGTCAATCCGCATCAGGTGAAATGTCAGATCATGGGCGACAAAGAGGTAGCCAAGAAGCATCGGCAGAGAAACGAAGAAAGCGCAAATCAACAGAATCGTATAATCTACCGCTCTTCCCGGCGTCTTCGAAAATAACGGACTTTTGTTTTTGGACAGAAACAACCGGAACCCGGCGACCCCGAGCAACAGAACGGCAATCCCTGCCATAAAAAGCACATCCGCGTAAGCAAGTTTTGAACGGACCTCCGCCTGATAGAACGTTAGATATCCTTCTCCACCAAATATTACGCGGATCTGGGCATACTTGACGTCGGTCTTAGAACGGAACCGAACTACTGTTATCCCCTCGTCAGAATGAATCGACTCGCTCAAAAGGCACTCTTCGCTCCGTCCATCCGAGACCCAAAGTTCAATTCGATTTGTCTCATTTCTTGTATCGGTCATTACATAGAGCTCATATTCGCCCATATTGGGAAGATAGAACCATTCGGTTTTGGCGAACAGACCCGAATATCCTACTGTTTCATCAGTATAGCGTCCCGAATCATTCGGAAGCTCGACCGCTTCATCAATTACCATCGCTTCCGTGTCATAAAAAGCTGAAAATTCTTCGTTCGGCAGGTTAAAAAGTATCATCGCGACAACCGCAAAAGAAACAACACAAAAAAGAATCCATTTTTTTGCTTTATCCCTACTCCCCATTTTCAGCTCCAATCACGTTCATTCCGGACGCTCTATATAATTAATTACTATCTAAAGATTATAGCAAAGCCCAATCCGCAACACAACGCCAAACTCATTCTAATGCCAATTTTATCCTCAAATAGCAGCAATGATCATGCATTATCACCGGAATCTCCTTTCCTACATCAACTTCCATTTAACACCTATTTAGGTTGTTTTATCCATTTTTATTAGCACTAAGTCACAGTTAATGAACAGTTTTATTGTGCATTATGAACCAATAGTTAATTTATACCTTTTTGGTGGTTTTTATATTGACATCAGTTTGTGAGTGGTGTATGATGCGAATGTAGAGTTTTTCAGTAGACATTAAAACCTCTACATCCACAACAAATTTAACTATGGAGAAAGAAAAAATGAGAACAAAGAATAAGAATAAAATCCTTTTAGTCGCAGCAGCCCTCGCGCTTACAACAGCGCTGTTACTACCGACATCCAACGTATTCGCCGCCTCCGTTGACACTGGGTCGACAGATGCAACAGTTAGTTTTACACAAGGCGAATTGACCATCGAGTCAGTGCCGAGCATCGACTTCGACGTCAATGAAATCCGAATGGACGAGGCCGTCTATCAGGCAAAGAGCATCAGCAACATCGTCGAAATTTCCGATCTCCGCGGAACCGGAGAAGGTTAATAATGAATAATATTTTAGATTCTTAGTGATTTTATCAGTACCCAAACCTCTCACTGAAATTTAAACTGCTTATCAGCAACGGCCAACTAAATTATTTAGTTAAAACCTTGTAATTCGTTAGTTGCTATGTTATAAATAGTATAGAATACATTAGTGTGTTAAATTATTCTCCAAACACGAGGTTACGATGGTTTCTGCAAAGGATATCGCAAAACGGCTCGGTGTCTCACCGGCTACTGTCTCGCTGGTGCTAAATAATAAAAGCGGAGTCGGAGAGGACACGCGAAGGCGTATTCTCGAAACCGCCCAAAAGATGGGATATAGCAAGAAGCATATTCCCCACAGCGTTCAGAACGGGGTTATTACGCTTGCTATTTTTAAAAAAGCTGAAAACGTGATTGCGAACTCGTTCCCAGAATTCGTAACCGAAGGAATTAGTTTGCGGGCGCAACAACTTGGATACACCGTTCAGATAACCTACCTCAGCCGGGAGGATCTCTTAAGCCAGCCCGTTACCTCCCTTTTCCCGAATACCAGCGGGGTAATCCTTTTCGCAACCGAAGCGAACCGCTCGGATTTAACCCTGCTTTCCGAACTGAAGCTCCCGATCATCCTTGTTGATAACACCTATGAAACGCTCCATTTAGATAATGTTATGATTGGAAATCATCAGGGGGCTTATTGCGCAACCAAGTATTTAATGGATAACGGCCATACCGATATCGGGTTTATTGGCGGAGATGCTGATCTTTCCAGCTTCACAGAACGCCAAGACGGATTTATTCGCGCGGTATCAAGCGATCCGAGAAGTATCAAATCCGCTGAGAACATCTTTATCCTCCCGATGGATGTCAACCTGATCTACCCGACTTTCAAAGAACTTCTTCTAGGTCGGGACAGTATTCCGACGGCATTTGTCCTTCGACACGACCTGATCGCAAACATCTGTTACCAGGTACTCTATGACCTTGGCTATTCTATTCCTGACGACGTATCTATCGTTGGGTTTGACAACAACCCAATCTGTGAACTGATCACCCCAAAACTGACGACAATCGCGGTTCCGATGCAGCGCATTGGCGTCCTAGCTGTCAATCGTCTCCACGAAATCATCCAAAATTCTCCGGAAGAGAATATCAGAATCGACGTAATTCCACACCTTCTGGTACGGGACAGCGTTAAGAGACTAGTTTAATCTAGATATTGCATCTGTCACTTTTCTGAAACAACATTGACTGGGAGGAACCATGGAAAAGCGTGTTTTGGTTTTTGGAAGTTATGTTACCGATCTCTGCGGCAGGACAAATCAGTTTCCGAAAGCCGGAGAAACCGTTAAAGGCAATTCCTTTAAACTAGGTCCTGGAGGAAAGGGCTCCAACCAGGCCGTTGCCGCGAAGCGGGCCGGAGCCGATGTTACCTTTATTACGAAACTCGGAGACGATACGTTTGGAAAGTACGCCTTGGATTTCTACCACTCCGAAGGGATGAATACGGACTCTATTCTGA
This sequence comes from uncultured Oscillospiraceae bacterium, assembly GCA_964530485.1. GTDB lineage: Bacteria > Bacillota > Clostridia > Oscillospirales > Ruminococcaceae > WRIP01. The sequence goes on along the minus strand of CAZGYK010000049.1, from coordinate 603 downwards.
TAGATCCGGAGGAACAGACCGGCGCCGCGCTGATCATTGTCGACGAGAGTACTTCCCAGAACCAAATAGTTGTCATCGGAGGCGCATGCAATCATATTACCGACGCGGATATGCCGGGAATTCTAAAGAATGTAGAGACCTCGGATCTGCTTTTGCTCCAGCTGGAAACCAATCTTGACCCGGTGTATTCCGTTCTGAACCATGCCCGAAGCAACGGCGTTCTCACCGTTTTGAACCCGGCGCCGGCACAGCATTTGGATGAAGAGTATTACCGTTCGATCGATATCATCACCCCGAACGAAACCGAAGCGGAGTTTCTTACCGGCGAAGCGGTTACCGACATTGACAGCGCCCGAAAAGCCGCAAAAGTCTTTTTTGCCCGCGGCGTCAAAAAGGTTATCATAACGATGGGGAGTGCTGGTTGCTATGCAAGCGACGGCGTTACCGAACGGACTTATGATATTGTAAGCTGCGGCGCTCCGGTAGTCGATACGACCGGAGCAGGAGATGCGTTTTCCGGCGGTATGGTCGCCGCTATTGCAAGGGGCATGGAGTTCTTTGAGGCGGTTCTCTATGGGAGCGCCGTTGCCGGAATCGCCGTAA